>CBDVAD010000198.1:0-6941 GCA_965371875.1 uncultured bacterium | reverse complement strand
CATAGTTATTGGTGCTGTATTTGGGTAATCTGGTATAATCATTGTATTAAGATAGATATAGGAAGAGCAGAAGGCAAGGGGTAAAGGAAGACTGAAGGATGGAAGAAGAGAAATAATGAAAAATGAATAATGAAAAATGGAAGAATTTTAAACAGCAGGCAAAGCCACTTCATTTACAATTTTCTATTCCTTTCCCCAGTCTCCAGTTTACCCTCCTCCCTATTTGACACTTCCCTGCAAATATTGCATCTTTGCTTTATGAAAGATGAAAAATGGATAAAAGATCAATTACTTGACAAATTTTTAAGATATGTGAAAATTGAAACAAAGTCAGACGCCCATAATACGAGTGTAATACCTTCTACAAAATGTCAGTGGGACCTCCTTCATATGCTGAAAGATGAACTGGAGGAGCTTGGAGTTTCAAAAATAACCCTTAATGAACACGGATACCTAATTGCAGTTGTGGAATCGAATCTTCAGTCAGGAGAATCTGCACCTGTAATCGGCTTAATGGCACATGTCGATACATCTCCGGATATGGAAGGTAAAGATGTGAAGTCGCAGATTATTGAAGATTATGACCTTAAGGATATTCCTCTTGGTCATGGATATGTTCTAAGTCCCGGAGAATATCCTGATCTGTTAAAGCATGAGGGTGATACAATAATTACTGCAGATGGTTCAACACTCTTAGGTGCTGATGATAAAGCAGGGATAGCTGAAATTATGACAGCTCTGTCCTGGTTTAAAGAACACCCTGATCAACCTCACGGAGAAATTGAAATAATATTTACTCCGGATGAAGAAACCGGCAAAGGTCTCGATTTTTTCAACAAAGACTGGTTGAATTCAAGGTGCTGCTACACCATAGATGGAGGTGAACTGGGATCTATAGAAGCCGAATGTTTCAATGCTGCAGGGTTTGAAATTATATTTAAAGGCAGGGTCATTCATCCTGGGTCAGCCAGAGGAAAGCTTATAAATGCTGTTTCTATGGCCGGAACTTTTCTTAGTCTCCTGCCGGCGAACGAAAGTCCTGAAGCTACTGATGGAAGATATGGTTATTATTCCCCTATGGAGATTGAGGGTAATCTGGATGAAGCAAAACTTGGCGGTATACTCAGAGATTTTGATTCAGATGAACTTACCCGCAGAATATCCGCACTGGATCTCTATGGCAGGGCTGTTGAAGCAAAATACCCGGGAGGGTCTGTAGAAGTCAAAACCAGAAAACAATATGTCAATATGTCAGAATATATCAGTAAAGATGAGAAGGTTGTAGAAATATTGGAAAAAGCTGTAAAAGCGGCAGGAGTAAATCCTGTTCGGGATATAATAAGGGGTGGTACAGATGGCTCAAGACTGAGTGAAATGGGTATCCCGACTCCTAATATTTTTACCGGGGGACACAACTATCACAGCCGCTTTGAATGGGCCTCTGTTAATACAATGATCAGGGCTTCTGATACGATAATTAATCTGATTCAATTATGGGCAAAGGAAAAAAAATGATTCTTTTTTTGTAGTTTTTTATGCCTTGTGATATAATTAGTGTAAGATAAAATATTCAAGAGGCTTATAAATGTTTATGTCCATATCAGGTAAAAAGATTTTAATATTGATGATAGTTGTTTTTCTTCTTGCAGGTTCTTTGTGGGCTAAATCTGTAACTGGTTCTATAGTCTTTATAGAGGGTTATGTTGATCTATACAGGGACGGTGAGCTTCTTGACTGGGAACTTGTAGATATTGGTTTTGGTATAGAGGAATTTGATCTGATAGAGACCGGTACAGATGGTTTTGTTGAAATTGAGATAAATCTTCCTTCCGGGAGCAGAACATCACTGTCAGTTAATCCTGGAACAGCTTTTTACTTTGAGATGGAAGAAAAAAGCGGTAAAAATCAAACTTCTTTTCAAATGCTCAGTGGTACTATTTCCTTTAAGGTTCAAAAATTAACAGGAAATGATACCATGAATGTACATACGGAAAGTGCTGTAATGGGTGTCAGGGGAACGAATTTTGAGATAGTCTCCTCCCCTGAGGGCGGTATTCTTGTTCTTTGTGATGAAGGAGCTGTCTCGTGTAAGGATAACCAGGGAAGGGAGCAGTACTCCAAACCCGGGAGTGTTGTGGAAAAGGTTCCGGATAAGAGATTAAGTGCTTATTCTGTCAGTACAGAAGATCTGGGTCTCTACCGTAATTACTGGGTATCTGCCAGAGATGAGGTTTTTAAAAGTGGTGCGAATGTTTTTATACAGGGTTATGCAAAACAGTTTCTTGTTTTTGAACCAAAATTTACAGAGGCTTTTGCTGATCTTATGGAAATAAAAACAACCCTTGAAAAATATGGAAAGGATTCCGGTTCCGGTAATCCGGGAACCTTGTTTCAGGCAAAAGCAGCCATAAGTCCTGCAGTAGTAAAAATGCGCAGTGTACTGCCTCTTTTTGAAATGGTATTTTATAGACTAAAGGAATTGGAAGGGTATCATGATGAAGGGTTTGGAATAGGTCCAATTGATAAAGACCTTAGTTCAACTCAGTTCTTCAATGATTTTTCTGCTGAAAAAGATCATATATCGAGACAGATGGCTGAGGTCAGGTACTTGTTTAAACTCTATAATAATCTTCATAAAGCTACCGGGGGCGGTCCTTCAATTTTAGATTCACCTTTTGGAGGAAGTGGAGTCCCTACAGGGGCTTCTCCAGGCAGCAGCCCTTTTGGGAATTAGTTTTTTAGGGTAAGTATGGTTAGATTTACAAGGTTATTACTGATATTATTTACTCTTTTTCTTATATCCTGTGGTGATAGTAATTTACTTATGACTTTATCCGATTCTGAGAATGCCGTTACTTTTAGAACCAGTATTAGTAGTGGTGATATTCTTAATCCTGAATCTGATGAGGCTATAGATATCAGTTTTGAGTATGACGAAAACATTGTCAGACCGGAAAAACTTGAAATTGCCTTCCTGGATCTACGGGGATTGGAGATCAGTGATCCTCAATTAATTGAGGGTGATAAACTTAATGAACCTCTCCCTTCTATTTCAGTTGCCTCCCCTGATGATAGTATGTATTCGATTAGATTGAGAGTATTTGACAATGATGATGTCCTGATAAAGGAAGAAATAATACCGTTTTTTTATTCCAGAGATTCATTTTTAATCAGGGGGATAGTAGCATATCCAAATACTTTTGTACCCGGTGGACAGGGCCTTGTATTTCCTGATGTAGAGGCCTCAGGTAACAGCTGGGTTCGATGGTCAATTGATAATGAAATTATTGAAGAGGGCTTTCTTAGTAAGTATGTGAATGGATTTATCTGGCAGGCGCCTTTGTTAGAGGGTGTTTATGGCCTTAGGATGGAACTTTTTCCAGTAGAACCTCTTTATACAACAAATGGTACATTTTCGTTTACTTCTCCTCTCAGGTCAGATATTGAAATTTTTGTTACAAAAATGACTGCATCTGATCCTTTCGATCTGTTTCCCCGGGAATCTTACAGCACTCTTATTCATTTTAAGGGAATTATCGAAGATCTTGGCACTGTTCCACATGATATAATTACTATTGGTTCTCCTGTAATAAGCAGACAGGGTGATAAGTTAGGGTTTTATCTGGACGGAAAATCCGGATACCTTATAGATAGTAATATTCTCCCAGTGGTTAATCATCTGTTAATGCCCTTTTCTGTCACATTCTCCTGGTGTTTAGATGAACTGCAGAAGGAGAGTTCCTTTCTGAGTATTACCGGGGATGATGGGGATTTCTTTTCAATCAGAACTGATTCGTTTGGTATTCTTGGTGCAGAACTCTTTTATTCCGGAGGCAGTTCAACAGATGCAAGTAATATAAGTCCGGAAGATTATAATGAGATCACATTATCTGTTGTTCCCGGCAAGGATATTGTGTCTTTTTACTGGTATGGAGATGGTGTTCTGATTTCTTCCGGAATTTCTGATTACAATCCGGGAGTACCTGATTTGCTTTTCAAATCTATAATTGGTGCAGGCAATGGTTTTAAAGGTCTTATCGATGAATTTGGAATATATTACCTGGATGAAGAAGGTGGAAATAACATAGATGATAATATTTTTATAAGGAGAGTAAACAGGAAATATAACTCTGATAAAGTAATTGCAGCTTATGGATTTGATGGCTTGAATCTTAATGATATTTACAATCCTTTGTTACCTGTTTTATCAGGTAGTCTGGTTCTTAATTCTAAATCAGAGTTCAGGTTTCTGGAAACAGATTTTAATTTTTCGTATCTTTTTATAGATTTTGATTTCGAGCAACTTTCCAGTGAATTTGAACTACAGATACATTTCCCTGAAGAGTCTTCAGAAAAGCCTTTAGAAAAGATAGTGCATATTAATCTGGGAGATCTGTCCCGGGTCCCTGATAGCAGCCAGAATCTGGAAATTGAATTAAAAATTGAAAATGGTATTCTTACAGTGTCACATCACGGTACTATTCTTGCCGGAACGAAAGTACAAACAAATCAAACGGCTATTTTTTATGTAGTTAATAATTCTGAAAGTGATACAAAAATTTCATCTCTTCTTGTAAGACGTGAAGAAAAGCGGGTGGTAGAGGATATTTTCAAAGATTCCGAAACTGAACTTTAAAAAATATTAGCTTTACATTGAAATTTTATTTTAAGTATATAATAATTAAATCAACTTTAGGGGGCGGATATGTTGAAAAAGGTTCTGATAATTTTATTTCTTGTAATGATTTGTTTTTCATTTTCTTTTGGTCAGGAAATCTCTGAAAAAAAGGAAATTGCAATTTTTGGTTTAAGCTACACCGATTGGAGTATTCCTGATGGAGCTTTGGGACTTGTTGATCAGTCAATACAGAACGTTTTTATAAATCTTAAGCGATTTGATATTATTGGTATGTCATACAAACTCGATGCCGGGGACATAAGCGGATTTATTGAAGAGATAAAAAAAGTAAAGGAATCCAATATTGAAGTTCCTGAGGCTGTTCGTCTAGGTGAACAGACCTTTACAGAAGCCGATTTCAACAGACTGGTTGGAGCTTTCATTATTGTTGTTCCTGTGATGTCTTACTATGAAGTAGCAGCAGATGACGGTGGGGGATACACTGCAGAAATACAGACAAGTTTTACATTTATCAATGTAGAGGAAGGGAAGGCATTTGCCAGCTTCCAGGTTGATACTACAGGATCAGCAGATACTTCAAAAGCTGCTGTTAAAAATGCAGTTGATGCTATGCCTATACAGCTCTCCTATGAAGTAAGAAAAATACCGGAATTTCAACTGAAGTCGGGTGTTCTCGATGTTAATGGAAAGGAAGTACTTATTGAGCTGGGTGCGAATATGGGTATCAAGCTTGGAGATGAGTTTAATCTTACAAATACTGTAATTCTTCCTTCCGGTCATTCGGTCGAAAAAAAGGTTGGACTTCTTGTAGTTAAAGAGGTTAATCAGGAGGTTTCCACTGCACAGGTTTTTTATGCAAAAAAGAAGCCTGCCATTGGAGATCAGCTGAAGGAAATTCCCAGGATGGGCTTTGAATCTGTTTTGTATGTAAACTATATAAGGCAGACTGATCCTGCTCTGGATCCGATCCTGGCATTAGGTATCAGGCAGATTGTTGCAAGAGGCTTTTACAAGACCAGACCATATGTCGGGGTCGAGATCCCTCTTGGGGTGGAATCCTACCTGATCTTCTTTCCTGTAAATGTATATGCGGGTGCTGAGATGAACTGGTATATGGGTAGACTGCATATCACACCTGCAATTGATGTCGCTCTTGGTATGCTGATTCCTGTGTTTGAAAAATTTGAAGATTATATTGTCTACAGTTCCATAGGTGGTCATGCCAAATTGGGAATTAGTTATATGATGAGTGATAACATAAAACTATCAGGAGAAGTGGGTTATGCTACAATGCTTGGAATATCAAGCTGGTTTGATACATATAGTGGTCTTCTTGTTGGTGGTGGTGTAACATTTAAATATTAATTGTGTGAGGAATATTATGAATAAAATAAAACTGATACTAATTTCATTACTTATTATGTCTGTATTGATTTCATGTGCATCAACAGGTGGACCAGCTCCATCGACAGGGGGGGGTGCAGCTCCGGCTGCCGATAAAGCAGGACCGGTTCTTTCTGCATCTCCTGTCTACTATGCTACAGGTAATGGAGCTACTCAATCTGCAGCATTTAACGATGCAAAATTGAATGCAGTAAAAAAAGCTGCTTCTGATGCTCTTGGTATTGCTTCAGCAGCTGCAAACAGGGACAAGCTGGGAAGCAAAATATATATTGCAGCTAATACAAATGCCTATGTTTATAATGAAACAATGGAAATCCTGGACAGGGGAGCCGGGACTGACAGCTCTACTGTTACAATCGGGATAAGAATAAACCTGGAAGCACTTTCCAGTGTACTCAGGGCGAATGATATTTATGGTAATATTATTCTTCCACAGGGAGGCGATGTTCTTCTTCGGGATATGGAAAGACCTTCATTTGCGCCTGAAGTAGTTGCAGCGGCGGATAAACCAGCTGCAGACACAGCAGAACCTGCTTCTCCAACAAGCCCTGCAGCAGCAGCTTCTGCGACACCGGAAGAAACTGCACTTATTAATGAAATTATTGGGAATTTAACCTTCATGGTATATTACGATGAAGATTCTTCAACAGATCCATTTCTTGCCAAGACTGCTGTCGGTATGGCTAACCGCTATCTTTCAGAAAATGGTATGGAATATGTGGATATAGGGCAGATTGAGCAAATAAAAAAGGATCAGGCTGCAGCTTATGAGGATGAAACAGGACAGGCTGTTACCATGATTCAGTGGATTGCCGGAAAACTGAATGCAGATATCTATATTGAGATTGTTGTTGATGCAAATTCAAATACAAAAAACAATAGATACTATGGAAGTGCC
>CBDVAD010000197.1:0-6949 GCA_965371875.1 uncultured bacterium | reverse complement strand
CTCACTGTTAACTGTATTTTGTTATTCTGAAACTCTGTCATGATGCAGGAAACATGCAACCTGATGGTTATCACCTACATCAACAAGAGCCGGAATATTATCTTTACACTTGTCAAATTTCTTTGGGCATCTGTCATAGAAGTAACAATTGTGTCTTTCCTTATCAGGAGATGGAACATCCCCTGTTAGAATAATTCTCTTCCTTTCACGTTCAATCTTTGGATCCGGAATAGGAACAGCAGACAGCAGTGCAACTGTATAAGGATGAAGAGGATTTTTATAAAGATCTGCTGATTTGGAGACCTCCATAATCTTTCCCAGATACATAACTGCAATCCTATTACTGATGTGCTTGATCACTGCTAAATCATGAGCAATGAAAAGATACGAAAGATTCAACTCCTCTCTTAGATCAGTTAAAAGATTAAGAATCTGTGACTGAATTGAAACATCAAGTGCGCTTACAGGTTCATCTGCCAGAATAAGTTTTGGATTAAGAGCAAGTGCTCTAGCTATCCCAATTCGCTGCCGCTGACCCCCCGAAAATTCATGGGGATATCTGTTTTTAAAAAATCGTGAAAGGCCAACTCTTTCCATGAGCATCTCTACCCTTTCACTAATCTCTGCTTTTGTCATTTTCAGAAGATTTCTTTTAGTATAGATATACATTGGTTCTGCAATGATAGTACCTACAGTCATCCTGGGATTAAGGGAAGCATAGGGATCCTGGAAGATCATCTGCATATCCATTCTGGCTTTCAACAACTCTGTTTTATCAGCTTCTACCATGTCCCGGCCTTCCAGTAACACTTCCCCGGAGGTAGGTTTATGAAGCTGGGCAACAGCTCTGGCAGTGGTAGATTTACCACATCCCGACTCACCCACCAAACCAAGAGTTTCACCTTCACCGATCTCAAAATTTATTCCATCAACAGCCCGAATAGAACCAACTTGTTTTTTCAACAACAGACCTTCTTCAATTGGAAAATGAAGCTTAAGGTTCTTAACTTCCAGTAATGTTTTTCGTTCAGCTACCATTACTCCTCCTCATCTTTATAGAGCCAGCAGCTAACACTTCGTGAACCTTTATCAAGAAGAATTTGCTTAGGGTATTTAGTCTTACAGATTTCCATTACCCTGGAGCAACGGGGATGAAATGGACAGCAATCCGGAAGATCAATCACGTTAGGAGGTTGTCCTTCAATTGAGAAAAGTTTTCCACCCTGCTCATCATCCATACGAGGCACAGATTTAATCAGACCCTGCGTATAAGGATGTTTTGGATCATCAAAAATATCATCATTACTCGCCCTTTCAACAATCTTTCCTGCATACATAACACAAACTTCGTCACACAGACCTGCGACAACACCAAGGTCATGGGTAATAAGAATAGTTGAAGTATCGAATTCAGCTGCAAGTTTCTGCATCAATTCAAGGATCTGCGCCTGAATAGTAACGTCCAAAGCTGTTGTCGGTTCATCGGCAATAAGAATTTTAGGATTACAGCTAAGAGCCATAGCTATCATAACTCTCTGTCTCATTCCACCTGAAAATTGATGGGGATAATTATCCACTCTCCTTTCAGCCGCAGGTATTCCCACTTTGTCAAGCATTTCAATAGCTTTTGCTTTAGCTTCTTTTTTATTAAGCCCCTGGTGAAGGCGGATAGTTTCTATTAACTGTGTTGAAACTCTAAGAAAAGGATTCAAACATGTCATAGGGTCCTGGAAAATCATGGAAATTTTGTTTCCACGAAGATCCCTTAGCTCATTATTATTCATTTTAAGGATATCTTTACCTTCGAAAATTATCTCTCCGCCTACAATTCTTCCGGGAGGGCTTGGAATGAGGCGCATTATAGAAAGGTTTGTTACCGACTTACCACTTCCGGACTCTCCTACAATACCGAGAGTCTGCCCTTTTTTCAGATCAAAGGAAACATCATCTACGGCTTTGACCATTCCATCATCAGTTTTAAAATATGTCTGCAGGCCTTTTACCTGTAAAACAAGTTCATCTTTCATTCATGGATCCCCTTATCTGTTTTTACTCTTCGGATCGAAGGCATCCCTGAGTCCATCTCCAAGAAAGTTCATTGCAAACAGGAACAGTGTCATTGCCAATGCAGGGAAAAACAATCTCCAGGGGTACAGTGTCATGGCATCTACTCCTTCTTTTACCAGAGATCCCCATGAAGCATAGGGAGCTGATACACCAAGGCCAAGATAAGACAAAAATGATTCCAGCATAATAAAAGCAGGTACTCTAAGTGTAGCAAAAACAATAATTATTCCCAGTGTATTAGGTACTAAATGCATAAAAACGATTCTTGGTGTGCTTGCACCCATCGATCTGGCTGCCTCAACGAACTCGGAATTCTTCAAAGTAATAATCTGACCGCGGACTACACGTGCCACTGTCAACCAGGACACAACAGCAAGTGCAAGGAAAAGATTTATTATACTTCTTCCTAAAATTGCCATAAAAATTATTACAAGCAGCATATAGGGAAGACCATACATAATATCTACAATTCTCATGATAATATAATCTGTTTTACCCCCGAGATAACCTGCAAGAGCTCCAAGAACAGTCCCGATTAAAAAAGCTACCAGGGTTCCGATCAGACCAATAGCCATAGAAACCTGGCCTCCATAGATAATACGGGCAAGCATGTCCCTTCCAAGATAATCTGTTCCAAGCAGATACCTTCTTTCATGCACCTTAACTACTTTGCCTCTATATTCCATGGTTTCTGTTTCTATCTTTAACCGGATTTCTTCCAGCGTAGCCATATCCTCTGCACTCAGAGAGTCTCTACCCTCTTTTTTAGCAACAAGTCCCATGTAATTTTCAGTCTTTTCAAACCACAGTTCCCCTGCTGATTTTTGCAATGAAGGGGGAAGGTCCTGATGATCTGCAATCACTTTCCGATAAGAATAAATGGGAAGAATTGGAGCGGAGATTGCAAGAACAGCATAAACAATTACTAAAACCAGTCCGGCAATAGCCATTTTATTTTTCTTAAGGCGTCTCCAGGCATCCTGAGTTAAACTATTACCTTTTACCGGCTGGTTAAACTCATTAACACCACCTTCCATTACAGTTTTTTTAAGTTTTATTTCTTTATCTTTCACTTATTCCTACCTATTTATACGAAATCCTGGGGTCCAGAAACGAGTAAACAATGTCAACAATAAAGTTCATCACAATAAGTATTATTGAATAAACAATTACTGTTCCCATAATAAGAGTGTAATCACGGTTAAGGGCAGATTGTACAAAGAACTTGCCAAGTCCCGGTACCCTGAAAATAGATTCTACAACTATAGAACCGGTAATAATCCCGGCAAATGCAGGACCAAGATAACTTACCACAGGTAGAAGAGCACCCTTTAATACATGCTTGAACATAATAACAGTACCACTAAGCCCTTTTGCCCAGGCTGTACGAATATAATCACTTCGGAGCACTTCCAGTACACTTGCTCTTGTGAGCCTGGCAATATTAGCTGTATATGGAAACGATAAGGTTAGAGCAGGCATAATAAGTGTAACAGCCCCATGACGCCCTGTAATCCATCCAGATGTTGGCAAGAGCTGCCATCTCATAGCAAAAAAATACATCAATATCGGTCCAATTACAAAAAGAGGTATGGAAATACCGATAACTGCTCCTGACATAGTCAGATAATCAACCCAGGAGTTTTGTTTTAACGCAGCCAGCATTCCTGCTCCGATACCAACAATTAAGGCAATACTCAGCGCTACTATACCAAGAAACAGTGAATGGGGTAATGCGTTAAAAATGTAAAAATTGACATCATGATCCTGATATCTGTAGGATGGCCCCAGGTCTCCTCTAACAATATCAAACAGATAACGCCCAAACTGCACGACAACAGGCTCATCCAGATGATATTTGGCTTCAATATTCTTCATAATCTGTTCCGGCAGGGAACGTTCAACATCAAACGGCCCGCCGGGGGCAATACGGATTATGAAGAAACTAATCGCAATGATTATAAACAGTGTTGGAACCATTCCAAGAAATCTTCTTATTATAAACTTAGTCATTTAAAACCCCGATAGAATGCTTGTTGATTTTAGAAACACTATAAATGTAAATTCCCAGTTTACGGTAACACATAATAAACTACAAATTCACATTCCACAAGGAAAACCTCTAAAACCTCTAAAAAAAGAGCCGGTATAAACACCGGCCCTTTATAAATTTTGTACAAAAAAGCAATAAGATACTTAATTGTTTAAATCTTTTACTTCAAGTAAATATCTTTTGGTGGATGGTAGTCCATAGTATTAACATGCCATCCGCCCCATTTTGAAGTATCAACCATGTTCATTGATGTATAGTGATAAATAGGCATAACAGCCTGTTCCCGGGTAATGAAAATATCTTCTGCCTCTGTAAGAGTTTTAAATCTTGCAGCACCAGGATCCATGGTAGCAGCTTTTTCAATATTGGTATCAAATACATCATCAGCAAACTGTCCGCCATTCATTGCCCCACCGGTAATGAACATATCGAGGAATGTATTTGGGTCCTGATAGTCTCCAATCCATCCGGCTCTTGCAACCTGGAACTCATGCTGTCTTCTTGATGTAAGGTAGGTTTTCCATTCCTGATTAACTAACTCAACATTAATTCCAAGATTTTCAAGCCACTGCTGCTGAATGAATTCACCAATTTTTTTGTGTGCATCGGAAGTATTATAAAGAAGTTCAAATTTTGGGAAACCTGCTCCATCAGGATATCCGGCCTCAGCAAGAAGGGCCTTTGCAGCTGCAATATCTTCTTTGTTACCTTCAACTCCGGGATAACCTGTCATACCAGGAACCATCGAGTAAGCAGGAATTTGCCCGCCCTTGGTTACTTTGTCTACAAGTACCTGTCGGTCGATAGACATTGTAAGAGCCTTTCTTACTCTGACATCTGTAAAGGGTTCTGCTTCTATGTTAAATATATAGTAGTATGTTCCAAGGTAAGGAGCAATAAAACAATCTTCTCTAAGTTTTGCAGAATCAATCTGATCTAAAGGAATAGTAGCCATCCAGTCAACTTCACCATTAAGAAACATATTATAACCAGTATTGTTATCATCAATAGGAAGATAGGTAACTTTTGAAAGGCTAACAGCATCTTTGTCCCAGTATGTATCATTAGGAACTACAGTAAGTTCTTCCTGAGGTTTCCATGTATCAAGGGTAAATGGTCCGTTTCCTACAAAGTTTTCAGGACTTGTCCATGCGTCGCCGTATTTTTCAATTGCATGCATAGGTACAATTGCAAATGAATAATGAGGAAGAGCGCCTTCTACGTATGGAAGAGGACCTACCAGTGTCATTTCGAATGTATAATCGTCCACAGCTTTAATTTTTACTGCTTCGGGACCAGCTTCACCTGCGTTATATTCAGCGGCACCGGCAATAAACATTGAGGGAAACCATGCATATGGAGCAGCCAGTTCAGGACTCAGCATACGGAGCCATGAATCAACAACTGTCTGAGCAGTTATTGCCACACCGTCTGACCAGGTAGTTTTTCTAAGTTTGAAAGTATAGGTTAGTTTATCAGCGCTTACAGTCCAGCTTTCTGCAACGCCGGGAACACCTTCAGCTGTTTCCGCATCATAAGCCAGAAGACCTTCAAAAATCGATTCATAAATTCTATGCTCAAGTACACCTGAAATTAAATGTGGATCAAGAGATTCCGGTTCTGCTCCGTTTACGATAATAAACTCAGCACCTGCCTCTTCCACTACTTCTTCTGCTTTTTTACACCCTGTAAAAAAAGACGCAACAAGCAAAACCAGCAGTAAAGCTACTAATAATTTTTTCATATTTTCTCCTTTAATGAATTATGTTATCGAGTAGTCTAAACTATAAAGGGACGCCATGCAACTAAATTCTGCCAGTATGTTAAAATACTCACAAATTTTCAGTAATTACTGCCATAGTAGTGAAAAAAGTAGATAAACCTCTGGCTTCAAGGGTGGAATTCAATAAAACTCCTCTTCCGGGTAGTTCAAAAATTATCTTTTCACAGCCTTGATCTATTGCATTTTGTGAAAAATTATCAATCAAATGCTTTGCGATACCCATACCTCTAAATGCCTTTTCCACCCAGATATTATTAACTACTGCAACCAGACTATTGGATACTCCAGTCTCTGCCAGCCCCCCGCTGATAAGACCTGAAAACTCCCCATCTACTGTTTCTGCACAGACAGATAAGGGTCTGTAGCCTGGAACATTCATAAATGCTCTATTTCTTCTGATAAGATACTCAGAAAGAACCACTTCCTGCTCGCCAAGGCTTTCACGAATAGATTCATAAGATTTTTCTGTAATGAGATTTTTCCACTTTGGACAATTCACATTAAAAACGAAATCTATCAAAATAAGATTCTCTGTTTCGTCCGTATTCTCATCGATATCATTGTATTTTAGAATCTCACTGTTTATATTATACCATTCAATTACCCTGGATCTCATCACTTTCTCTTTATAGAGATACCACTGCTGTGTCAGAGATTCATGTTCCTTGATAGTGTTCTTGAAGTTTCGAAAAGCCCCTCTCCCTTCGGACAGAACTTTCCTGAGAGTATCCTTATAAACAGGGTTGTGAAGAGCAGCTACAAACCCCTCCATCAACTGGAAACCATCAGCAGGCAGCCAGTCAGGAACTGCCAGAATAAAAGAACCAATATCATCATATTCTTCAGAGGCATCTGTACCGGAGAGAACATTACCGGTTTTTATATCAACACAGTACTCATCAGACTGATTCTCCATTCCAAAAATTATCATATCAATAATTTCCGGGGTTAATTGAAATAAGATCTTTCCCATGGGATTGCCTCCAGTATTAACAGTGAACAGTGAACAGTGAACAGTGAACAGTGAACAGTGAACAGTGAACAGT
>CBDVAD010000196.1:0-6963 GCA_965371875.1 uncultured bacterium | reverse complement strand
GGTAAAATTCTGGAAGAAGCTCCTCCTAAGGATCTTTTCTCAAAACCGGAAAATCCCCGTACAAGACAGTTCCTTCAAAGAATTATAGAATCCGGTAGATTATGAGGCTGTAAAAGTAATTATTTATGCTGCACACATACTCCTGGTATATATTGGTTTGAAGATGATATCCTGGTAGGAAGGTTTTATGAAGAATATATTAGTTTTGCAGAGTGATTTTGGATTAGATGATGGTGCAGTCAGTGCTATGTATGGGGTCTCCAAAAATGTTGACAAGGATTTGGAAATCCATGATTTAACTCATGGTATAACACCATTTCAGGTGTTAGAGGGTTCTTATAGATTGTTTCAGACAGTTAAATATTGGCCTAAAGGGACTGTCTTTGTGTCTGTAGTTGACCCGGGAGTTGGAACCCCCCGTAAATCAGTTGTAGCTGAAACAAAAACAGGACATTATATTGTCACTCCTGATAATGGAACATTGACTCATATAAAAAATAAATATGGTATCGTTGCTGTAAGAGAAATTGATGAATCGGTTAATAGACTGAAAGGTTCAGAAGATTCTCATACATTTCATGGAAGAGATGTTTATGCTTATACAGGAGCCAGATTAGCTTCCGGCGTTATTGATTTTGAAGGTGTTGGTTTTTTATTGGAAGTAGAAGACATTGTTGAGATTGAAATTGAAGTTGCAAAAGTTTCTGCAGGACTAATAGAAGGTACAGTAGAGGTTCTTGATATTCGTTTTGGACATCTATGGACAAACGTCAATGGAGAAATGTTCGAAGAGGCTGGTTTCAGGTTAAATGATGAATTAGAAGTAGTAGTCACTCATAATGGTGAAAAACGTTATAGAGGTATTATCCCTTATGTACGTTCTTTTGGATCTGTTGGAATGGGAGAACCTCTGTTATATGTAAACTCATTATTAAATGTAGCAGTTGGTTTACACCAGAGGAATTTTGCAGAAACCTATAATGTAGGTATTGGTCCTGAATGGGAAATTACTTTCAAAAAATTCAGATAAAAGGGTTTTAAATATGAAAGATAAATTAATTGTATTTCAGAGAATCATAAAATCCGGCCGTTTGTAACACTGTGTACAATTGTCTTAATGATAAAGAGGAGATTAAATCTTTCCTTGAACAGGATCCCTTTCTTCATATCTACAGCATAGGTGATCTGGATGATTTCTTCTGGCCGTTCACCACATGGTATGGCTCCCGACGCAACGCCGAGCTGGAGGCAATCGTTATGGTTTATGAGGGTCCTCAGTTGCCGACAGTCTGTGCGCTGTCCAGGGACCACGGTGTAATGGCCGAACTACTGACATTCATGCAGCACCTCCTTCCTGAACGGTTCTATGCACACCTTAGTCCAGGGCTTGCGACTGTACTTGCCGGAAAATTTGATCTTGAATCAGAAGCGGCTCACCATAAAATGGGGTTGCTTGACAGTGAAGCAGCTCTGACCTTAAAGACGGCCGGAGTTGTCCGGCTGACTACAGAAGACCTGCCAGCTCTAAAGACACTCTATGACGATAGCTACCCCGGCAACTGGTTTGATCCACGGATGATCGGGACTAACCAGTACTTTGGAATCAGAGACGGACAGAAGCTGATTAGCGTAGCGGGTGTCCATGTATTTTCACAGCAATACAAAGTAGCTGCCCTCGGAAATATTGTAACCCGTCCGGAACACAGAAATAATGGATATGGAACACGTGTGACTTCTGCCCTGTGCAAGTCACTTCTCCGTACTGACGTACGCATTGGCCTCAATGTACAAGCTGACAATGGTGCAGCAATAACCAGTTACAAACGGCTGGGGTTTCAGATAATGGCATCCTACAACGAGTTTGTTGTTCAGCGAAAAGCTTAAGGATTTCCAGGCTTTGTCATTTTTAAGACTTGAAGTTACTAAAAACAACATAAGTTGAAATCAGCTGTGCTAAGATGTAATTTATATTATTTCTTGACATAAGTTTGCCATCATCTATACTTTAATCAGGCAGGCACTAATGGGAAATATACAGAACAATATCTTACTCGTTGAAGACGATGCAATAATTGCTCTTAACCAGAAGAGGCAGCTGGAAAAACATGGTTATACAATAATCCATGTACTTAGTGGTGAAAAATCTGTTGAGACAGTAAAAACATCTGAACATAAAATTGATCTAATCCTAATGGATATCGATCTGGGTATGGGAATAGATGGAACTCAGGCTGCAAAGAGAATACTGGAATCTGAAGATATTCCAGTTATATTTTTATCTTCCCATACTGAACCTGAAGTAGTTGAGAAAACTGAAATTATTACATCTTACGGTTATGTGGTAAAAAATTCCGGTATTACGGTACTTGATGCATCCATTAAGATGGCTTTTAAACTTTTTGCTGCTCATAAAGATATTCTAAAACATAAATCAGATGCAGAGAAAGCAAATAAGGATCTTAATATAACTGTAAATAATCTGGAACATGCTAATAAAACCCTCATAAGACTTGAGAGAGCCATAGAAACCACAAATGATATAGTATTCATCACTAACAGGGATGAACTGATCACTTATATAAATCCTCAGTTTACAAAAAAGTACGGTTATACAAAAGAGGAAACTCTGGGAAAATTGAATCCAAAAATATTGAATGCTGAAAATATAACAGATAAAGAGAATGATGAATTCTGGGACACACTCCAAAAGAAGAAGCATCTGGATACCCATTTCATAAACAAAACAAAGAATGGAAAACTTATTACTGTTGAAACATCCATAGATCCTATTTTTAATAATAATGGTAAAATTAAGGAGTTCGTTCAGATTCAGAGAGATATTACTGAACAGATACTTGCTGAAAAAAAGATATTAAAAAGCAATAGTTATCTCGGATTTCTGAATACAATAGTAAATGAGCAGGCAAATACAAATAATTTCGATGACCTTGTTAATCTCATCATCCAACAATTAAAAAGAATTTCAAACGCAATTTTTGTCAGTTTTTCCGAATATGACAGTACAGATAGATTACTTAAAAATATGAAAATGGCTGCCACTCAACCTATTTTAGATACCATTATACAAATCACAAAGGGGAAAATACTTGATACAGAAATACCGGTTGATGATGAATACTACAAGGAGATAGTCAATAAGCGAATAAATAAAATACCCAATTTATATAAAAATACCCATGGAGCCGTAGATCCAATAATTTCATCGGTAATAGAAAAAGCATTAAAAATAGATAAGATATTGGGACTTGCATATATTATTGATAATAAGCTTTATGGTACATCGATTTTTACACTAAAGAAAGGACAACAGGAACCTGATAAAGAGGTATTGGACTCATTTCTAAATATATCAGCTATATCTCTTCGAAGACTCCAACTGGAAAATGAAATAAGGGAGAGTGAAAAAATATTCAGAGGTATATATGAGCAATCAACAATAGGGATATACAGAACAACTCCGGAAGGGAAAATATTACTTGTAAACCCCTCACTCTTAAGGATGCTAGGCTATAAAAACTTCGAAGAAATAAAAAAATGGGACCTTAACAGCAATGACTATGAACCCAGCTATGATAGAGCTGAATTTAAGAAACTGATGGAAAAAGACAATAGAGTTACAGGACTTGAGTCTGAATGGACTAAAAGAGATGGTACAAAACTTTACGTAAGAGAAAGTGCTGTTGCAATCAGGGATAAAAATGGTCAAATCAGCTACTACCAGGGGATGGTAGAAGATATAAGTGATAAAAAGCAAATTGAAAATATTAAAGAAATTCACAACCAGTTATCCGAAAATGCAAACACTATGCAGAGCATGCTGAATAATTATGAAGAAGCTATCTGGTCTGTAGATAAAGATTTTAAGTTTACATTTATAAACTCCTATTTTGCCCAGGAATTCAAAAGCGCGTTCGGTATTGAATTAAAACCAGGGATGCATGCATTCGGAAATGTACGACCAGAACTTCAGAAGATATGGAAACCAAAATATGAAACTGCATTGAAGGGTGAAAGAACCAGCTTTGAGTTTGAGGAAAATGCACTCAGAGGTAAAAGATACTTCAGGGTTAATCTTAATCCAATACATCAGAACGGAATAATTTCGGGTGTGTCTGCAGTATCCGTTGATATTACGAAGCAAAAACTTTCAGAATATAAATTTGAAAAAGAGAGAAGAAAATCCCAACAATACCTGGACATTGCAGGAGTTATGTTTGTGGCAATGGACAGAGAGGGATCTATAACGCTTGTAAACAAAAAGCTATGTGAAACTACAGGTTACACCCAAAATGAGCTGATAGGCAAAAACTGGGTTACACTAATGATGCCTGTTCGTTTGAAAGAGGAAATCATAGAGATCTCCAGAAAATTGCTTAAGGGTGAAATGGAGCCAGTAGAATACTATGAAAACCTGATCCTTTTAAAAAACGGGGAAGAGCGATTAATTGCATGGCACAATACTATTCTGACCGATGAAGACGGTAATATTACCGGGCACCTAAGCTCCGGCAACGATATTACAGACAGGAAGAAATCCGAAGAAAAAATTGAAAATCTCCTTGCGCAGAAAGAGCTCATTCTTAAAGAGGTTCATCATCGCATAAAGAACAATATGACAACCCTGGTGAGTCTTATATCACTACAGGCAGGCAGGATAAACAACACGGAAGCTGTCACTGTTTTAGCAGAAACAGAAAATCGAATTAGAAGTATGATGGTTCTCTATGATAAACTATACAGATCAACAGAATTTGAATCCACATCTATAAAAGGCTACCTCTCAGCATTGATAGATAATATAATAGAAAATTTCTCCCATTCTGAAATGATAGAAGTTAAGAAGAAACTCTCTGATTTTCAGGTAGATACAAAAACAGTATTCAATATTGGTATTATTATTAACGAGCTGATCACAAATGCCATGAAGTATGCCTTCAAAGACAGATCCATTGGAAAAATAACTATCTCTGCCGAACTTTGTGATGACAATATTATTCTGGTGGTAGGTGATGATGGAATAGGGATGGGCAGTGATATTGATATAAAAACAAATTCAGGATTTGGATTACAGCTGGTACATATGCTCGTAACACAGATGGACGGGGAAATTCATCTTGATAGAAAAAACGGTACAAAATATACAATCAAATGGAGTCAGTCGTAATAATATCTAAATCTAATGGGTAATATTTATTCCGGAATTTGACGTATCATAAGGGGATAGGAGACCTCAAGATTATGTACAGCACCTTTAGGAGTAAGGATACTGGAATAGAGATGGAACTCAGAAATTGTAAATTTTGCAGTTTTGAACATACTGTGTACTGAAAGGAAATCAGCAACCCTTCGAACAGAGGGATTATTTAGTCGTGCCAGTGTTATATGAGGATGAAATTTACGATGTTCCCGGTCAAGTCCACATTCAACAAGAACTGATTCCAAACTGTTATGAAGACGAACAAGATGTGTTTTATCTTCTACACCTGCCCACAGGATTTTTGGCGTCCTCCCGGGAGGAAAACTACCTACACCTTTCAGGCGCATGGTGAATCTGGAATTTTTCACATCCGAAAGACACTCCTTTATATCATTAAAAGCACTACCGTCAACCTCACCGATAAATCGAAGTGTAATGTGCAGTTGATCTTCATCAACCCATTTTGCTCCTGGTATCCCACCACAAAGATTTTTCAAATCATTTTTAATTCTACCAGGCATGTCCAGGGCAATAAACAACCGGTACACCTATACCTCCTTTTCTAAAGTAACAAATTACATAATAAGCCGGTTGATAGTTTTGATCAGAAATTTCATTTCTACAGGTTTTTGAAAATACTCAGCATGATCAACTTTAAGGGCCCTCTTCCTTGTTGCAGGGTCTGAATTCCCACTTAAAAATATTACAGGAATTTTATTACTATTTAGTATATGATCTGCTGCCTCAATACCATCCATCCCACCCTTAAGTTTTATATCCATCAGGATCAGATCGGGGTATGATCTCTTTACTGACTCGATTGCCTTTCTACCAGTAGTAACAGAGTCAGTTATCTCAAAGGATTTGCTTTGAAGGGCCATCCTGTAGTTGAGAGCAATTATTCCTTCATCTTCCACTATAAGTATCTTTTTCTTCATTACTGCTTCACCAATATTTAATAATCTGTTTTATAATACAAATAATATATCACTTTATTAGTGATTACCAATATATAAGATAAAATAATCCGTATTAAGAATGGGTTCCTCAAAATTACTGATTATATTACAATATTCATATGAATCTTGAACAAATATTAAAACTTGGGAATCCCCGGTTATATGAAAAATCTTTCCTGGTTGAAAAAATTGAAATCCCTCAGCTCCTGGATACTTTTAAGGATCTTCATAGTCTTATTCTGGAATTCAGGAAAACTTATGGAGCAGGACGAGCTATTGCAGCCCCGCAGATAGGTATAAAGAAGAGAATAATTTGTGTAAATACAGATAAAGCATACACAATAATCAATCCGGTTCTGTCAAATCTCAGTGATAATATGATTGAATTATGGGATGACTGTATGTGTTTCCCAAATCTCCTTGTAAAAGTAAAGAGGCATAGATCATGTACTTTAACTTACAGGGATGAAAACTGGGAAACCCATACATGGGAGCTGAAAGATGATATGGCAGAACTTATCCAGCATGAATATGATCATCTGGATGGAATACTTGCCACTCAGAGGGCTGTGGACAGTCAATCATTCAAGCTTAAATAAACTTCTGTAATTTATTCCATCATGATCTGACTGCTTTCTGTGTAAGGAGACTCACAATAGGATTGATAGCAAGAGACAGAAGCATACCTACAGTACCTGCTTCAGGTGATGAGAATCCGTAGACATACATAGCTATTGTAACTCCAACACCGACAATTGCTGATGCCCAGGCACCGTACTTATTGGT
>CBDVAD010000195.1:0-6964 GCA_965371875.1 uncultured bacterium | reverse complement strand
CTTTCCTTTATATTGATAATATTTTTTAGAGCATCAATATCTGATTGTGCCTTGGTCTTTGGGATAGCTCCAAGAAGCTGCATAAGAAACTTAAAAAACGGTGACCTGAAGACTGCATCAGAAGCAATGTAGTAAATTTTATGTTTAATATAAATCCCTGCCATGAAGGGATCCCAGAAGCCCTGGTGGGTAGGTAAAATAAGGTAAGGGGGTTTAAGGCTCTTAACTTCATCCGGAATAGTGGCTTCAAGATTAAACTGCTTTTCCAGCCAAATCCTTAAAATTGGTTTTACTGTATTGTAAAACAAGGGGCTCATAGTAACTTTCCTGCTCTTTTTAGCCATCTTTAACTCCAGATACAATTTTACAGTTGCAAAATCCATTAATTCGCTGTATTAATTATAGCAGATTTTAGATATAGTGAAAGGGGTATCTAATGAGTATTCAATGGACAATGTTTATTAATCTTGGAATTATTTCTGCAGCTCTGATACTTGCAACATGGATTCGGGCAAAAGTCAGGTTTTTTCAAAAGTTTCTTATCCCCAATCCTCTGCTTGCAGGATTTATCCTTCTTCCGCTCTATAACTTTGTTTTTCCCCAATTAGGACTAACATCTGTTAACCTTGGAGAAATGGCATACCACCTACTGAGCCTCTCATTTGTTGCTTTAGCCCTTAAAGCTCCACCTAAAAAAGATGTTGCAAAAGGGAGAATCTTCGGGACAACACTGTCCATACTCTTCCAGTTCGGCATTCAGGGTCTTACAGGACTTCTTCTAACCTTCTTTTTTATACAAACTATCATGCCAGATCTATACCATAGCTTTGGATATCTTCTACCCCTGGGGTTCTCTCAGGGACCTGGTCAGGCTTTTTCCATAGGGGAAAGCTGGACCGTTTTTGGTGTTGAAGGTGCCGGCAGCGTAGGCCTTACCTTTGCAGCAGTTGGATTTATACTCTGCAGCTTCGGTGGTGTATTTATAATCAATTACGGTATTAAAAAGGGATGGATAGCAAAGGGAAAAATAGAATTTCTTCTTGATAAAGATATACGTCCAGGGATTCATCCCAAAGGAACAAAACTAAAGGTTGGGTCCTATCAGACCACCGAAACAGAAGCCATAGATACCCTTACCCTAAACATGGGAATGGTACTGTTTGGTTATTTCCTGGCATTCCTGTTCCTTACCGGTCTTGAATACCTGCTTTCATTTATTGGACCAGCCGGTGAACAGCTTGCTGCTACCTTTTGGGGTTTAAGTTTTATCTTTGCTGCTCTAATTGGCCTTTTAATGAAACAGTTTCTTAAAAAGACAAATACTCAGCATATAATTGACAATCTGACACTTAACAGAATTACAGGTTTTACAGTAGATCTCATGGTAACAAGCGCTATTGCCGCAATTTCCCTGGTTATGGTATCTAAATACTGGATACCAATTTTTACAATATCTATCATTGGTGCAGTCATAGTTGGATTTTCCACAATCTGGTTTGCATCCAGGATATTCAGAGACCACAGATTCCTGCGGACCCTCCTTATATTCGGAGTATCCACAGGTACTCTTTCCACCGGACTGGCTCTGCTGAGGGTGGTGGATCCGGACTTTGAAACACCTGTAGCTACCGATTATACATATGCCTCAGGCCTGACATTTGTTTTTGCAATACCCTATATTCTGACCATGAATATGCCCCTGCGGACATACATGACTGGTGACTATAAATGGTTCTGGATTGCAGTATTAATTAATATTGCATATCTGTTGTTTTCGGGTACATTCTTTCTTACACTGGCAGGGAAAAGAGCTTTTACACATAAAAGTAAGCTTTGGTATCCGGAGGAGGACAGTTGACAGTTATCAGTAAACAGTGAGCAGATTCTGATAACTCTAATTACTGTCAACTGATTACTGTTCACTGTCTACTGTTTTCACCCCAAGCTCCTCATGACTTTCAGGACCAGTATCACTGCCTAGGGTAAAAACAGAAACCTCATCAAGCAGGGTATTCATGTTCTCTGTATTTGTGGAACTAAGTTCTGCAACATCACTCATCGCCGTGTGAATCTCTTCAATCTGCCCTCTTGACTTTGCCATACTGGTTGTATTGTTATCAGATGCGTCTTTAATACGAAGTAAAGCAATATTGATATCATTAGCTCCAAGGGTTATCTCTTCTGCTCCTGTTTTTATATTGGAAGTAATATCCAGAAGAGATATTGTAGAATCCTGAATTTCCTTACTTCCTTCAGATAATTCCCTGGTACTGGCTGATATTTCAGAAAATGCTTCTACAAAATTACGTACTTCGACCTCAATCTTTCTAAATGAATCACCACTCTGTTTGGTAACATCCGCAGTCTGATTTATTCTGTTTATAAGACCGGTAAGAGAGTCTGAAATATCATGAGCATTCTCGGCAGTTGATTCGGCAAGCTTTCTAATCTCATCTGCCACAACGGCAAAACCCTTACCGGCATCTCCTGCATGGGCCGCTTCTATAGCTGCATTCATGGATAGTAAGTTTGTCTGGGAAGTAATATTATTTATTACTTCAAGCATCTCCTGCATAGCTCCCATATTTTTTACAGCGTCCTGTACAATGGAGTTTGCTTCTTCAATTTTTTCGCCGCCTTCTTTTGTAATCTTTATAAGGCTTTCTGTAACATTTTTCCTGGAATCTGCAACCCGTGCGACATTCATAATAGATGCTGCCATCTCTTCCACAGCAGCAGATGTTGTACTGACGCTTTCCGCCTGCATACTTATCTGCTTTGAAAGACTGGAAGTATTTGCTGAAATTTCCTCCAGTGCAGAGGAAGCCTCAACAATCTGATTATTCTCTTCCTGTATTTTTTCATGAATTTTGTCCAGATTATTTGACATTTCCCCTGAAGAGATCTCAATTTGTGAAATACGTCCGGAAAGAAGATCATTAAGTTCGCGTCCCTCATTTGCTGTAGTAACAACTCCTCCGATAATATTTTTAAGAGAAGCTATAGCAAGGTTAAAATTTTCAGCCATATCTCCAATTGCATCATTTGGAATTATTGTAATCTCTTTTGAAAGATCACCTTCTGCCATATCCTTTGAGACCCGCCCTATGGCCTTAACCTGAAGACCCAGTCGATGAAATATGAAAATTAAAAGTATCATAAAAAGGATCACTGACACTGCAATAATTACAAGAAAGGAGTATAGAGTAGTAGAAAGCTTTTTAGCAATTCTTTCTGAACCACTTGATATAATTTCCCTGTAACGGATATCCAGTCTGGCAAGAGCATCCCTTGCAGGACCATCATCGATTTTAACAATACTATCAATAGCTCTTACAGAGTCGCCTTTTACTACCATAGGCTGAATCATAAGGCTGGCATTCATATAATCATCTGCTGTTTTCTGAATAACTGCAAGAACTTTCAGATCATTTTCTGTTACTACAGAAGAATCCTTAAGATGGTCAAGACTCATTTTTATTTCATCATAGTAAAATTTTACCAGATCAAGATACTTGGGAGTTCCTCTTAATACATAGTTTTTAAAATTATGAATAAATCCGGTATAACCAAAAGCACTCTTTAAATGAAGTACTGCTGTGGTAAAATCTGTGGAGATTCGATCATTTTCTATAATCATATCATTCATACCACTTAGATTGTAGTGGAGTCCGTATCCCATAGAGCCAATTATTGCTATTAACGCAAAGTAAATAATAATCTGGGCCTGCTTTAATCCTGGAACCCTTTTCTTTTTGCTGTTTTCCATACTAACTCCATTTATTTAGTAACATCAGATAATTATTCTCTATGAATTATCCCCAATAACAATTTAAAAACCGTTAAATTGCCTGGGCTGAATATATTTCATTCCTGACTTTATTATAATCGACTTTAACACCAGTTCTCTTTAAAAATATAAAACAGTGGCCAACACTGTCACATCCTAATACAATTGTTATCTTTATTCCATCCATGTTAAATCAAAGTACTGCAGAGACTGCTTCTTTGGTCAGGAATGTTATTTCATCACACTTTCCTTCCAATAGAAAATAGAGCAGTCAGACAGATAGATTATAACAGTATAAATGTCAATTTTGCCATAAGGAAATAAACAAAAGATATACAAAAAATGACAGATGTGTTAATTTTACTTTATCAAAATATATTGAGGTTATTATATGCTGCACGAACCTGCCGCCCAGTCAGAAAAGGATTACGCTTCTGACTATAAAAGAAAACTTGGAATTAAAATGTTTATTGTTTACGGAATCCTGTATGCAGGATTTGTAGCAATAAATGCCCTTATCCCCGGCAAAATGGAAACAAGAATGTTGTTTGGTTTAAATCTTGCTGTTTTTTACGGCTTCAGTCTTATTATTTTTGCCATAATATCAGGGCTTATTTACAATATGCTCTGCACAAAAGAAGAAGATCGACAACGATTAATGGAAGAGGGGGAAAACAAATGATATACGAAGCATCACTCCTTCCCATTATGCTCTTTTTAATTATTGTACTTTCTGTACTTGAAATTTCAATACTGGCAGCCAGAAAATCATCATCATCGAAAGATTATTTTGCAGCAGGAGGCTCAATTCCCTGGACTGTAAACGGTATTGCATTTGCCGGTGACTATTTATCCGCGGCATCTTTTCTGGGTATTTGCGGTATGATAGCCTTTTCAGGATATGACGGTTTCCTCTATTCAATAGGTTATCTTGCAGGATGGGTAGTAGCTTTGTTCATTGTTGCAGAACCCATGAAAAAACTTGGAAAGTATACCTTTACAGATGCACTTGACTCCAAATTCAATTCAAAAGGTATTCAGTTAATGGCTGGAATAAGTACTCTTATGGTATCTATATTCTATCTGATTCCCCAGATGGTAGGCGCAGGTGCGTTGGTAACTCCCCTGCTGGGACTTCCTCATTATGCAGGTGTTATAATGGTCGGCAGTATAGTTATATTTATTGTTGCCACAGCAGGCATGAAATCTACCACCTATGTTCAGTTTATTAAAGGTGCACTGCTTATAGTTTTTTCAACAGTTCTTGTTATTTTTCTTCTAAACAAAGGCCTTGATCTAAAACCATCAGATTCCTACCACGATTTCAAAGAACTTAATGCAATAACAGCAAACGGTGAAATTACAGGAATCAAAGAATCAGGATACAGTGTTACAGGAAACTACAAAACAGAAAACAGCCATTTTTTAAGACTAAAAAATCAAAACATTGAAACATGGTGGAAGGTCGAAAAAGATGGAATTAAAGTAACAGAGACCCTCAGTATCGCCTCAAGTCCAATAAAAGGAAAGCTCTACAATGGTGCTCCAATAGAGGAAGGGCAATTCTATTCTGTAGGACATATGAGTAAAATTATAGTCGATGGAAAAGAGGTTGAGAAAACGGGAGCCTTAAGTCCATTTAAATATATTTCAACCATACAGGATAGTGAAGTTGTAAGATTTGTCTCCAGTAAATTCAGCTATGAAGGTTCGGACATATCCATATGGTACCAGGAACCAACCCCGGGTGAAGAAATTATGAGGCCTGGTTTGAAATTCAAGGTAGATAAAGGATCAACCCCGCTTTCAAGGCTTAATTTTGTATCATTAATGCTTGCTCTTTTCTTTGGTACATCTGCCCTGCCTCATGTACTAATCCGTTATTATACAGTTCCAAGTGCAAGGGATGCCCGTAAGTCAACCATCCTTGCCATCGTCGCTATAGGATTCTTCTATATCCTTACCCTCTTTATCGGCCTGGGAGCCATGGTTAACGGAGTACTTGATGTGGAAAGCAGCAATATGTCGGCGCCTCTGCTTGCCAGATATTTTGGAACAGTACTGTTTGCAATTATTTCCGCTATTGCTTTTGCGACAGTCCTTGGAACAGTAAGCGGTCTTATAGTTGCATCATCAGGAGCTGTAGCCCATGACCTTATAAACAAATATATGGGTATTAATCTTTCTGATAAACGGAAAGTACTAATTGGAAAGCTGTCTGCAGTAGGCGTAGGTATACTTGCAATTATTCTGGGAATCCTGTTTAAGGGAATGAACGTCTCCTTCCTTGTAGGATGGGCATTTGCCATTGCAGCATCAGCTAATTTCCCGGCAATTATTATGCTCCTATTCTGGAAAAAAACAACTGCTCAGGGTATAACATGGTCTGTACTGGTTGGAATGGTATCTGCAATAGGGATAATCTTAATGTCCCCAAGTATGTTTGTTAAGTACGGACTGGCTGCATCTTCTGCGATTATCCCCCTTGATAATCCGGGAATAATATCCATTCCATTAAGTTTTGCTACACTGGTTATTGTTTCTCTGGCTACTCAGAAGAATAAAGCCGGGAAAGCAGTAGAAAAATAATTGTAAATAAATATTTGATAGGGAGATAGTTTACTGTCTCCCCATTTTTTTAAGATGGGGGAAGAATCCCCCTGGCTCCAAACCCGCAATCGCTGCGAGTCTCGCGATTGATTCCGCCTGGCTTTTTCCTGCTATCGCAGGGCCTGGCGGGCGGTTTTTCCACCACCCCCTCCCGGGTTCATTCAGACTTAGCAAAGCATAGGACCAAATGCTTAATATACAATTCTATTGTTTTAAGAATTCGTTTTTAGAATTTGTTCAACAACCTCTTTTACAATAAAATCAATAAGTTTTTTCTCATCAGTTTTATTGGTTTTGGGAGGTGCTATTAATTCTGAAAATTGAGAATCAGAGAGAGCACGTTTAGGTCCCAATAATTCTGTGTAGAGTGTTATCTTTGCTGATGCCTCAAGAACCTCAATTCTATCAAATGCTTTTAAAAGAGTATCCCCTACAGTTAATACACCATGATTGGACATAAGAACTATATTTCCCTTTGCTGTGGCAGCTGCCACAATCTGGGCCAGTTCACTGCTTCCCTGTATAGCATATTGAGTAAATACAGGTGTTCCAAGAATTACAGCA
>CBDVAD010000194.1:0-7026 GCA_965371875.1 uncultured bacterium | reverse complement strand
GTACTACCGTTTTACCATCGAGTTTTTTTTCCAAAACAGTCTCCTTATATTTTTCTACCCAGGGTAGAATATTTTTAAGCGCTCATTCTACCACACAATTTTCAAATATCAAGAAGAAATTTTGATTTTTTATTTTTTTCTAAAATATTTTGTTTTTACTGTATTCACCATGAGATTATCAGGAGAATTACCCCAAAAACAGTTGATTTATTGCTTTTGACCATCTTTCTGGATAAGGGATTCGGAATGCAGCTCTGTCTTTTTCACCTTTTTCATTGACAAAATTTATTGCCACAATATTACCGTACATATTTTTACCCTTAAAATCATCTGTAGCCGTTATGGATGTCATCTGTTTACCGGTTATAAATATTTCACGATTTGTATATCTTGCACGGTAATAAAGACCTTCTCCGGATAAAGCCAATGCTCCCATACTTTTCAAAGGCTTACCCTCTTCAGATTCAACACCATAAAAATGTACATTGTAACCACTTAAAACTATATTGTCTTCACCCAGTCTGTTTCGAAGTCGTTTTGCTTCACTGTTCCGTACAAAAGAGATAATAAAAAGTACACCCATAAATAGTCCGCCGACTACAAGGGTATTTATATTTCCACTGTTTAATAAATTCATCTACTCTCCAGTCTCCATTACATTTTAGCAAGATAACGCAGAACACGCCATTTTATAACCGTATGGAATATCCCCTTTTCTGATCCAAGTTCCTTCAGAAAAGAATCAGCTATCTCCTCGTTACTCCTGTTCTGTTTTTTTTGTTCCGCAATATGCTGCGAGTTTCGTTCAAGTATTTTTTTAATTGAATTCTGATCGTTATCACGAATCATTGACATTGATATCACAACAATTACGATGGACAGAGCAACAGTGATACTTATATCGTAGGCAGTGTCCTTCACCAACAGTCTTAAAAACGAATTAGGGTTTCCTGCATTGAATATAAGATAGAAATCTATCATCATAACAAGACCAAGGAAAAAGTATAAAATTTTACGCGTTAATGCAGACATCAATATCCTCCGAATCAAATATTCAGGTTGATTGTATATTAAAAAAAAGATATGAGACAGCATTTGCCGTCTCATATCTATAAATTATTTTTGGATTAGATCGAAATTTATTATTATGTAATTGCTCTTTCCTCTCCAACAGCCATTTTAGCCCATTCTGCTTCAGCTTTTACCCATGCTTCTTCACTGGCTTCACTATCCCAGTATTCAAGACCTCTTTCCGCTCTTGTTGCACCTGGAAGAAGGTTATCAAGAATAATAGCAATTATTGCAGTTACAGCCATACCTGTTGTCAGAATTGTCTGAAGGATGCTGCCAAGTATATTAACAAGACTGCCTGCTTCACCCCAGCTTATTGCTGCTGCACCAAAGTGTGCTGGAAAGCTTAATCCTGCAAAGAATGCAAGACCAACAATAAAAAGGTTTCGTGAGTTATTCATGTTGGTAAACTGCAGATTGGAAAGACCAACTGCTGCAATTAAACCAAACATAGCAACAAACATGGCGCCTATTACAGGCTGTGGAAGTGTTGCAAGAGAGGCACCGAATTTACCGAACATTGGAAGGATCAGCATAATTACAGCACCGGCTCTGACTACACGACGGCTTGCTACGTGAGTAAGACCGATGGAACCAATATTTTCAGAGTATGAAGTAGTACCGTTACCTGTCTGGAGAATACCTGCAATAAGACAACCGAGTCCCTCAGCACCAAGACCTCTTGAGATCATCTTTCCTGTTGGAACAGGAGCTTCTGACATTCTTGCGCATGAATAGTAATCACCAATTGATTCAACCATTGAACCGAGGTAACCGGCGAGCATACCCAGAGAACCTGCAAGAGTAATTGCATTTAATTCAGGGAATCCCCACTTGAAAGGCATAGCATGTCTTAAAGAGAACCATGGAGCTGTTCTTATCATTTCAACGCCACTGGTTAAGTTAGCTGGATTGCCTTCAGGAATCAATCCTGTAACTGTCCCGATAAGGGAAAGGAACCAACCGGTAAGAATTGCAAGAAGAACAGGAAAAAGCATGAAAATCTTTGATTTTCTTGAAAATACCTGTGAATAAAGAATCATTGCAACAAGTGTAATAATAGAGATTGTCCAGTTTCCAGCCATCCATGGAGCACCGATTCCATAAAGTGCAAGACCGATCATTGCAATAGTAGGAGCAATAACCAGTGGACTGATTACTTTCTTAACGACACCCATAAGTCCGGTATAACCAAGAACAATTTCAAATACAGATGCAAACATTACTGCTGCACTGACCTGCTGAATCATTACTTCCCAACCAAGTCCCTGTGCACCTACCATACCAACGATAGCAAACATAGGACCTAGAAAAGAGAAAGTACCACCCTGTATAATCGGCAGTCTGTTTCCAATAGGAGACTGCTGAATCAGAGTTGTAATTCCTGAAGTAAAAAACATTGTTGAAATAAGCAGGGCCATCTCAGACTGAGGCATACCCATTGCTCCACCAACAATAAATGGGATCAGTACAGTAGCACCAAACATAGTTAGATACTGCTGGAGACCCAGAAGAATAGCAAGACCCATTTTTGGCTTGCTGCCGATTGGATAAATTACCCATCCGGTGTGTTGTCCGTTTTCGCTCATATTTCCTCCATATTTTATTGAGCAGCGGCTTTTGTGTAACACACCCACCCCTGTCTCAAATTTGCCTTTTTTACTGCTTTTTTTAAATAAGGCATAAAGAAGCTTTATAGGCTGTTAGCCTATTAGGGCAGTCTTTCTAAACCTTCCCTATCAGCCTAAACACCTTCAGACTTCTTTCTCTCGCCCAATAGGCTATCTACCTTCTTCCTTACGGCTGACAGATTTCTCCATACATTTCCGGTCTTCTGTCTCTGAAGAACTGCCATCCGTCACGTACTTCTCTAATCATTTCAAGATCAAGATCTGCAACTACAATTTCAGTCTTGTCTCTGGATCCTTTAACCATGATTTTTCCAAGAGGATCTACAAAATAACTGGATCCATAGAACTGACCAAACTCCCAGGGTTTCTCAGTACCTACTCTATTATTTGCACCAATAAATACGCCATTGGCTACTGCCTGTGCAGGTTGTTCAAGTTCCCAAAGATACTCAGATTTACCAGCTACAGTAGCTGAAGGATTAAACAGTATTTCTGCTCCATTTAAAGCAAGACACCTTGCAGATTCAGGGAAATGCCTGTCGTAACAGATAAAAATACCAATCTTTGCGTAAGCTGTCTGAAATACCGGGAATCCCATATTACCAGGCTTGAAATAGAATTTTTCCCAGAACCCCGGCCAGGTGTGCGGAATTTGAATCTTTCTCATTTTACCTAAATAACTTCCATCAGCATCAATAACAGCTGCAGTATTATAATAGACACCTTCCTGTGCTTTCTCATAAACAGGAACTACCATTACCATATTATATTTCTTGGCATATTCTGCCATACGTTCTGTAGTGGGACCAGGAACAGGTTCTGCTGATTCATACCATTTTATATCCTGCTCAGCACAGAAATACGGTCCATAGAATATTTCCTGAAGACAGAGTATCTGTACCCCTTTCTCTCCAGCTTCTTCTATAAGAGGAATGTGTTTTTGTATCATTGCCTCTTTAATCTCAGCCACTGTACCATCGTGTTTTGGATTTGATGCCTGAATGTGAGCGCATTTGACGATTCTGGACATTAATTTCTCCTTTGGGTTGCATAGCCGAGCAGCAAACTTGTTTGCGACCAGGCAGGTTGCATTGCCGGGCAGGGACGAAGTCCCGACCAGGCTTAGGTTGCATAGGCGAGCAGCTTAGGAAGCATAGCCGAGCAGGGACGAAGTCCCGACCAGGCAACTTGTTGGCGACCAGCCTAAAAAAAGTTATAAAGATAGATTATAGCCCCCGTTTTAAACTTCCGTCAAGAAAAAAATTTGAAACTGATATTCATCTGATATTAAACGTTTTAATTGGGCGTGCCCCCGAATATGTTTATATGGACCACATTTTATTTTGCTGGGTACAGACGTAGCATGCTACGTCTCTACAGTGGCATACACCCACGGGGTCAGGCTATCCAGGGGTTCCGTATTTTGTATGGGCACGATAAATCGAGCCCCTACAAAACACCGCCTGCGGCGCCCCTCCTATCCCTCACGCAAAATCACACTATTGACTCTTACCAGAGAGATTGATATTCATTAATAGAATTAATTACACAGGAAAATATTTTGATAAACAAATTCCGTTTCTGGCCGCCTGTAATGGTCGTAGTAATGATTATATGGGCAACTTTTTATCCAATAATAAAGTATGTCGTAGTAGACATGGATCCCCTTGTTCTCTCATTTTACAGATATTTTCTGGGATTCATTCCACTCACACCCTTCTTTATCTCTGAATTAAGAAAGCAATCCCAAAAACCGAAACCAGGTGAAATTGTATCAATATCCTTACTTGGATTTATTGGGATAACTCTGTTTTCAGTTGGTCTGTTTTACGGTATAAAGCTCTCAACTGCTATTAATGGAGCTCTTCTAACCAATACACAGCCAATATTTACTGCGATTTTAGGACCGGTTCTTATTGCAGAAGCATTATCAAAGAGAAAAATAGCGGGTGTATTTGTAGGAATTACAGGTATGATTCTCGTTGTTACCAATGGTAATTTTACGACATTTGAAATGGAAGGAACAGCTGTTATCGGTAATCTGCTTCTTATAGGGGCCTCACTGCTCTTAAGTCTCTACAGCATGCTGATCAGGAAATATGCTATTAAATACGGAAGTATTATACCTACCTGGATTTCAATGCTATCCGGAACATTCTTTATATTGATAATTAATATCTTCCGTGGTCAAAGCCCTGCTCAGTTATTGACACTGCCGACACTGTCCATCGTATTGGTTCTATATCTGGGTATCATCGGAACATCCCTTACCTATCTGATATTTAACAAAGCGCTCATTCACATGCCTGTTACTACCGCAACATCCTATAAGCTGCTGATACCGGTATTCGGTTTAGTTTTAGCAGTGATTTTCCTTGGTGAACAACCCGGTATTGCAACACTTATTGGTATTTTTGTTGTTGTAAGCTCCGTTTACATAATCCAGAAGAAACACCCCGCCTCCACGCGTGAGGGATAGAAACGTAAATCCCGCACCGTGAATGTATGTGGCGTAGAGACAAGGCATGCCTTGTCTGTACCCAGTGAAACAAAATGTGGTCCAATTAATCAATCCGGGCGGAATTGCAGTGGATAGCCCGACCCCGTCGTAGGGGCGACCGGCCGGTCGCCCTTACGAAAGGGGTCACGCCCAAATAAGAATAATATAATTATCGTGCACCCATCACAATAATTTCTTTGACTTGCATCATAATTTGGGTTAAAATAATCCCTTACATAAATAATGACACTTAATAGCAGGAGGAATATAGTGAGTAATTCTAATAGTGTAAGTGTAAAAGAAGGTATATCTTTAAAGCCTGCACAGGGTTATCTTGAAGAAACAGTACCACCTTTTACACCCTTTCTGGCAATGGAAGAAGCATCCAGATGTTTGTTATGCTACAACCCGCCATGCAGTGAAGGTTGTCCCGCAGATACAAATCCTGGTGATTTTATAAGGGCAATACGTTTCAGAAATTTCAAAGGTGCAGCAGAGATAATAAGATCCAACAATATCCTTGGAGGTGTTTGCGCACGGGTTTGTCCTTATGAAAAAACATGTGAAGCCGGTTGTGAGCGCTCTGGCATTGATAAACCTATACAGATAGGTCGACTGCAGCGTTTTATTACAGATTTTGAAAAAACAACAAATTTCCAGGCTCTGGATCCTCCTGAAGCAACAAAAGAAAAGGTTGCAATGATAGGTGCAGGGCCTGCCTCTCTATCTGCAGCTGCTACATTGGCCATGAAAGGATATCCTGTCACCATCTTTGAAGAGAAAGAAAAGGCAGGCGGTGTTCTTTCCTATGGTATAGTACCGGCCAGGCTTCCCCAATATGTAGTGGATGAGGAAGTTGAATATGTGACCAGACTGGGTGTGGAAATAAAACTGAACACGAAGGTAGGAAAAGATATTACTCTGGATGAGATTAGAAACCAGGGTTATAAGGCAATTATGATTGGTGCTGGAATGGCAATATCCAGGACAATTGATGTAGAAGGGATAGAGCTTGAGGGCGTAACAACTGCTGTAGAGTATCTCGCCGAAGCAAGATCCAATGATGGTAAAGCTGATATAGGTAAACATGTGGTTGTTATAGGATGCGGTGATGTAGCCCTGGACAGTGCAACTACAGCCAGACTGAACGATGCAGAGAGTGTTACTATTCTTTACAGACGTACAAAAGAAGAAGCTCCTGCCAACAGACTGGAACTCGAATATGCAGAATCCATTGGTATTAATTTTGCCTATACTTTTTCTCCGGCAGTATTTGAAGGAGAAAATGGAAAGTTAAAAACAGTAAAAGCAAACGGTACACGTAGTAATTCTGCCATAAAACTCCAGGCCGATAAAGTTGTTTTTGCCATTGGGCAGCAGCCTGAAGATTTCTCTGAAGTAATTGCAAGTATTGGTCTTGATAGAAGTAATTTTGTCACCAGCCTTGAAAACGGCAAAACCAGTATTCCTGATATTTTTGTTGCAGGAGATATTGATGTTGATGCTGAAAAAACTGTTGTTCACTCAGTTCAGGGCGGCAAGATTGCAGCACAGAGTATTGAAGAATATCTTACAAAGGAAGGAAAATAATGGCTAAACATGCAGATCTTTCAATCGATTTCCTCGGATTTAAATGTGAGAATCCATTTTTTCTATCATCTTCCCCGGTGGGCAGTAATTATGAGATGTGTGCCAGATTTCTGGAAGCCGGAGGAGCGGGTGTTGTTTACAAAACACTGACAACCACTATTCCTGAAGAATGTTCCCCAAGATTTGATGCACAAAGAAAAGAGGCTACTGCCTTTATAGGGTTCAAAAACATGG
>CBDVAD010000193.1:0-7058 GCA_965371875.1 uncultured bacterium | reverse complement strand
AAAACAATACAAGGCAGAAAAAGATGCAATCTTAAAGATTGATAAAGTAGATGCAGAAAATGGATCAGTACTGGAATTTGATTCCGTTCTTCTTCTTAATAATGACGGTAAGGTTAAGGTCGGTACCCCTTATGTAAAGGGTGTGAAGATCTCTACAACTGTGGAAGACCATCGTAAAGATAAGAAAGTTACTATTATCAAGTTTAAGAGACGAAAAGGATATAGAAGAAAACAGGGTCATAGACAGAATTATACCTATGTTAAGGTTAATGAAATAGCAGGAGTTTAGTCGTTTCTTGATAGATGTGACTTTGTGGCTGGATTCAAGTGGCTGTCTCTCAGGGATTGATGCTTCCGGTCATTCAGGTTCTGGTGAGGCAGGTAAGGATATTATCTGTGCTGCTGCTTCTTCATTGCTCAGAACTGTGTCCAGGACTCTGGAGATGGAACCTTCCATTGGTATAGAAGGAACTGTAGAAGAAAGAGGAGAGCTGCATCTAAGAATATCTTTACTTGAAGGATATAAAAAGGATTGGCTCTGCGGCGTAAGTGCCTTCACTGTCGTTGGTTTGAAGGACTTGGCGTCAGAGTATCCTGATTACTGCAGGGTCAGTTTAAGAAAAACTGATTCGGATTTATTGGATTATAAGGAGATATATAATGGCACATAAAAAAGGTGGCGGTTCTACTAAAAACGGAAGAGATTCCGCATCTCAGCGTCTGGGTGTTAAAAGATCCGGAGGACAGCTTGTTAAAGCCGGTGAAATTATTGTTCGTCAGAGGGGAACAAAGTTCCACCCCGGAGTCAATGTAGGAAAGGGTAAAGACGATACTTTATTTGCTAAAGCAGCCGGAATGGTTGAGTTTAAGAGAAAGGCAAATCGTAAGTATGTAAATATTGAAACTGTCGTTTAGTCCTTATAAACAAAGAGAAAATTAAGAGTTTAAAATGATAGGTTTTGCAGATGAAACCTTTATTGATGTTTCTGCCGGAAGCGGTGGCGATGGTTGTGTTTCGTTTAGAAGAGAGAAGTATGTTCCACTTGGAGGTCCTGACGGGGGTGACGGCGGAACAGGCGGAAGTGTTATATTCATTGTAAGGAATAATTTAAAAACACTTGCTCATCTTAAACGGAAAAGAGTATACCGGGCTGAAAACGGACATAATGGAGAAGGTCGTCGAAGACACGGAAGTGACGGAAAAGATTCCGAGATCCTGGTGCCTCCCGGCACGATAATTAAAGATTCTGACACAGGTGAAATACTCAAAGATCTGACTGGTTTGGAGACATGGGTATACCAGCGTGGCGGCAAAGGTGGTCTCGGAAATCAACATTTTTCAACATCTCGTAAACAGGCTCCCCGATATGCACAGAAGGGAAGGGTTGCCAGCGAAAAACGTCTTCATATTGAACTTGCCATTATAGCAGATATTGGATTTGTGGGATTACCGAATGCTGGTAAATCATCTCTTTTAAATGCTCTTACAAATGCGAAACCGAAAATTGGTGCATATCCATTTACTACGAAAATTCCAAATCTGGGGGCTATGCAGACCAACAGCAGGGATATAATAATTGCAGATATACCAGGTATAATAGAAGGTGCTTCCCATGGTGCCGGAATGGGATTTAAATTTCTTAAACATATTTCCAGAACAAAGGCTTTAATATTTCTTATCGATTTAAGTTCTGACAATTGTGCAGAAGTTTTCAATGTTCTTTATAAGGAACTTGAAGAGTTTGCACCTGATCTTGTAAAAAGAACAAGACTTATTATTGGAACTAAAACAGATCTTGAAGGGACAGATGAAAATCTTAAAGAATTAAGAAGCTCTCTTCCTGAAGAGAAGGTTCTTGGTATTTCAGTATTTACAAGGGAAGGGTTGAAAGATCTTGAAAGTGTCTTTCAAAAAATAATTGGAGAATAAATTGAGGACGATTATTATCGGAGGTTCATTTAATCCGGTACATAATGGACATTTGTATGTAAGTGAAGAATTAAAGATACAAATGGGGTATGAACGTGTTATTTTTATACCCTCGAATATTTCTGCTCATAAGTCAGGTGCTGAGCTGGTTCCTGCTCATAATCGAATTGAAATGTTGAAATTAGCTTTGACAGATAGTACATCTCTTATCGATCTTTGTGAGATTGAACGGGGCGGTATTTCCTATATGATAGATACAGTCGAGTCAGTGAAAAGAAAATATAAAGTTTCCGGCAGGGTAGGTCTTTTTATTGGAGATGATCTGGTTACTGGTCTGAAAGACTGGCATAATGTTGAGGAATTACTCAAAGTTGTTGATATTGTAGTTGCACACAGGGATTCAGAATCTGAACTGGAAACTGACTTAACTTATAAATATATCAAGAATGTTACAATTAATATATCTTCATCTGATATTAGAGAACGAATAAGAGAAGGGAAAGCTTTCAGGTATCTTCTTCCTGAAAGTGTACGAAGATATATTTTGGATAGAGGTTTGTACAAAAGTAATGTATCATAAATTACGAAAATATATTGAGATGAATTTGAGTATACCACGCCTCGATCACTCTTTATCTACAGCCATGATCTGTGTGGATTTATGCAGTCGTTTTGGTCTGGATGAGAATAAGGGTCGAATTGCAGGAATCAGCCATGATATCGCCAGAGAACTGCCTGTAGATGATAAAAAAATTGGTTTACTTAAAGATGGATATCCTGTTTCTGAAGAAGAGAAATTAAATCCTGTACTTCTTCATGGTAGGTTTGGTGCAGATATACTTAGGAATAAATTTAAAATTGAAGATGATGAGATTCTCCAGGCAGTACGCTGGCATACAGCAGGACACCCTGATATGGGACGTTTAGGACAAATACTTTTTATTGCAGACTATATTGAACCTGGCCGGGCGCATATTACCACTTCATTCAGAGATATGATAATGAAGCTTGATCTTAATGAAATGACTTTAAAAGTACTGAATGAACAATCCTCATATCTAAGGGATAAAGGTTACAGGCTGACAAAATCATCAATGCTACTGTATGATAAACTTTCAAATTTAGAAAAAATTAGTAATGCCTGAGGTTGCGTTTTGAGAAAAAGAAAAGCTTTAGATAGATTAATTGTAATACTTATCCTGACAATTATAGCAGCTACTGCAGTTATTCTATTTACTAAACTAAAAACAGATCAAATTACCCGGGTCATTGATTCGGGACAGCCTATAAATATGTTTATTATGGTTCATGATGAAGGAAAATTGATATTTTCTGATCTTTTTTTATATGATAGTAATACTGGTAAGGGTGCGCTGTTCGATATACCTGGATATACAGGTTCAATTATAAATAAATTAAAAAAAATGGATAAAATAGATGTTCTTTTTGACAGATCTGATCCTTCAGTTTATTCTGAAAAGGTAGCCGCCATTCTGAAAGTGGAAATACCCTATTATATTTCCATGGATATTAAGGATTTTGCAAATATAGTAGATTTATTTAACGGTATAAAAATATTTATTGCAAATCCTGTTGAATTACTTGATCCTGATAATTTGATTTTGCTGCCTTCGGGAAATCTTGTTCTGGATGGGGCAAAAACTATAGCTTATATGGAGCACGACGATGGGGCGCTGTCAGACGTTGAGTATATCAGCAGAAGGCAAAAAATAGTACAGTCACTTTTTGCCCAGTTTGATCTATATGATAATTTATTGGATAGCAGGGAATTCGCTTCATATCTAAGGTCTTATATTACTACTAATCTTAAAAAAGATTCATTTCTATCCTTTTTTGGAATATTCAGTAAGCTGGATACAGAAAGAATAGTCTTCCAGAGAGTTTTAGGAACTACCCGGCTGGTTGGTGATAAAAATCTACTTTTTCCACACTATGAAGGTAATCTACTCAGGGAAACAATTCAGCAGACTATTGTTTCTCTTGCCAATACTGAAGTGATAAGTGCAGATGAACTCAATGTAACTATGGATATACTTAATGGTACTGGTCAGACAGGTCTTGCAAGCAGAACAGCCCAGGTTTTTAAGAGTTTTGGCTATGATGTTTCAAGGGTTGCAAATTTTGAGGAAAAAGTTATTGAAAATACTGTTGTTGTCAGTGTGAATGGAGACCGGACTACTGCTGAAAAAGTTGCAGGAATAATTCTTTGTAATGAAATTTCATATGAGCCGGGTAATTATTTTGAGGATGCTGAAGATACAGCTTTAAATAATGCGGAAATAATAATCATATTAGGGAAGGATTTTGATGGAAGATATTGTAAAGAGTAAGGACTCAGTCGCTTCAGAAATCGGAGAGTTCATTAGTGACCATAATGGGGAAAATGTTCTTGTTATTGATGTGAAGGATCAAAATAGCTGGACAGACTATATAATCATTGCCACAAGCACCAGTATGGGCCATTTAAAAGGACTGGTACGACAGCTTAAGCAATTACTTGATAGTAATGGTGTAGACATTTTAAGACGTCATAAGCATATTGCCGATGACGGATGGGAACTTATCGATTGTGGCGATTTTGTTATAAACATTATGAATAAAGAGATGAGGGACTTTTACAATCTTGATAAGTTGTGGTTTTCAGGTAAGATTATTTATCATTCATCGAAATCATCATAGTCAAGGCCGTCATCGTAATCCATATCGTCTTCTTCCAGCATCTCCTCATCTTCGGTGTCGAAATTATCTTCGAATTCGTCATCGTCATCATCTTCGCTGTCATCATCGAACTCATCGTCAAGCAGATCATCTTCTACTTCTGAGTATTTATCCTCAAATTCATTTTCATAATCATCAAAACTATCATCGTAAAAATCTTCTTCCATGCTTTCAAATGCCTCCCTTCAACTTGAATTATTCTTTTGCACCTATTAATAGATCAAAGCTTCCAAAAGCACCACTAATGGTTTTGTGGACAATTTCAGATGGAATATAAGTACCCATAGAGATATTTGTACCCATTAGTATTGTAGGGGGTGTAATCTCACAGTTGATCCCTGCAGTTTCCAGCAGCATGGTTGACCGACCGGAAATCTGATTAAGTATTTCACCAAAGGCTTCCTTGTGAAATTTACCAAAATCAGATTCTTCCGCTTCCATGCCCATATTTGTGAGCATCTTATTGATAAAATTCATACTGCTCTCCAGATCTGATCTGATGAGAAGGAATCCTGAAATATCTCCGGTTATGCCGATATTTGCAATGAGATCATATTTTTCTTCATTCCGGTTGCTGTCCTGGATGATAAGTCCGGTGAAACCAATTTCTTCAAAAATTTCTTCTGCGGCCTTAATAAATAGATCTAGATTATTTATGTTCATAGGAATTATTATAGAAAACAAATATAAAGCTGTCAAATAAAAACAGGTAATAAAAAAAATATCATTACGGAGTAATTATTATGGGCAATCTTAAGATTCTGGCTCCTGCTAAAATTAATTTACATTTACAAATTACTTCAAAACGTAAAGATGGATATCATAACCTTATTTCACTTTTTCAAATGGTCTCGTTATACGATGAATTATTTATAGAAACAATAAAAGATGACGAAATTCGTGTTTTGGGAGAATTTGATTGTTCCCTGGAAGATAATCTAATTTATAAAGCTGCAGCTTCATTAAGGGAAAGATACAATATAAAATCCGGATTTTTAATAAGCTGTAAAAAACATATACCATCCGGAGCTGGATTGGGAGGAGGTTCCAGTGATGCTGCCGCTACTCTAATTGGTATACGATCATTATCAAACCTGAATATACGGGATGATGAATTAAAAAGCAGAGCTCTTGAACTTGGCAGTGATGTACCTTTTTTCCTTGGAGAGGCAACTGCTCTTGCAGGAGGCCGGGGAGAGGACCTTGTTTCGCTCCGGACAAGAGATGATCTTTCGCTGCTTATTATAGATACCGGTATTCATAGCAGTACAAAAAAGGCTTTTGGTTCACTGAAGCTGGATAAAAACCAGCATATTATGGCAGTAGAGGAGATCTCCTCTATATATTTAAATGAACATCCTTCAGATTGGTCCTTCTTTAATTCATTTTCACCTTATCTCTATCAGAAAAATTTAATATTTAAAAGAATAATACAATTACTGGATGAGAATGGTTCAGACTATTCATCAATAACCGGCACAGGTTCTTCAGTTTTTGGAGTGTTTAGTGATCCTGTAAAAGCTGTTAATGCTGAAAATGTATTAAAAAAACTTAATATGAGGACTCATAAAGTAAAAATGCTTGCGAACAGACCAGAGGCGGTTTACAATTAGCTGTCAGCTGAATAGCTAATACTTCTTGGAGGGTTTATGGAGATTACTGACATTAGAATTCGACGGGTTGGGGCAGATGGTAAACTCAAGGCCTATGTGACGGTTACTTTCGATGATTGTTTTGTTGTACATAATATTAAAGTAATTGAAGGGAAAAATGGTGCTTTCATTGCAATGCCCAGTCGAAAGACAAAAACAGGAGAGTATAAGGATGTTGCACATCCTATAAACTCTGATTTTAGATCAAGACTTCAGAGTAATATTTTAAGAGCCTATGAAAAAGAGCCTGTGGAAAGTGAAAGTCTGCATAAAGAAGAAAAGAGTTAGAGTTTCTGTAGGCTATAGACTTTAATTAGAAAAAAAGTATAATACACGGAGCCAGTTGTTATGATCTCATGCATATTGGTTTAAAATGCCGATTCAGGCATGAATAACATAGATTTCTATGCTATGGGGCGTCGGCAAGTGGTTAAGCCACCGGTTTTTGGTGCCGGTACCGTAGGTTCGAATCCTACCGCCCCAGTATCTGATTTATTGTAATTTAAGGAGCATTTCATGGAGAAGAAAACTCTCGCAGGATATGAAAGGAACATGTTTAAAAAAGGTCCTGCAGGACGTTTAAGAAAAGAAGGTAAAATACCATGTGTTATTTATGGACATAACAAACCTGTTCATATCTCAATTGGTACAAAAGAATTTGATACTAAATTTCATATTATTTCTGAAAATATACTTATAACTATAATTGTTGAAGATAAAGAGTATGAAGTTCTGGT
>CBDVAD010000192.1:0-7103 GCA_965371875.1 uncultured bacterium | reverse complement strand
CACAATGGGAATCTTTGAACCAAGTTTACGAATTTCAATCGTAGCCTCATAGCCGTTCATCTCAGGCATCTGGACATCCATAAATATAATATCATAGGAATTGGATTTAACTGCTTTTACAGCTTCAAGTCCGTTATTGGCTATATCTACATTATGACCAATATTTTTAAGGATAGTTTTAAATAAAACCTGATTTACAGCATGATCTTCAGCAACAAGAATATTTGCTGCTACTGCCTCTTCAATAAGTTCTTCAAGCTCCTCAATTTCTTCTATAGGTGATATCTCATCAATATTCTCGTCTGATATATTTAATACTTTTACAATCTCACTAAAGAATACTTTTTTCTTAATTGGTTTATGCAGATAACCATTAAACCAGTTAAGAAGTTTCATCTTTGCCTCATCTGCACTTTTACCAGTAGGGCTCAGGAGTATTCGCTTAACAGAAGAGATTGTACTGTCAGAATGAATCTCACTGGCAATCTGCCATCCATCCATTCCAGGAAGGATCAGATCTATCAAACAGAGATCGACCTGGTCCGTGGTTCCACTTCGTTGCCTTAGAAACTCAAGGGCAGATGGTCCATCTGATACTTCATAAACAGTGCAGCCTGCAGATTCGAGATAACTCCGAAGAAATCCACGTATCTCCTGATTATCATCTACAAGAAGAACCTGCACATTCATTTGAGGGATTATAAACCGTGGTGACATCTCTGTAATGGGCTGCTTCCCCATAACAGCTGTGAACCAGAACGTAGATCCTTTTCCAAATTCACTATCCACACCAATCTCTCCTCCCATCATCTCGGCAAGATTTTTTGATATGGATAATCCAAGACCGGAACCGCCATACTTTCTGGTTGTAGAAGAATCAACCTGGGAGAATACTTTAAACAGTCTATTTTTCTTTTCTTCAGGAATACCAATGCCTGTATCTACCACACAAATTTTTAATTTAACACGATCTCCCATATCCTCCAGTATTCCGATTCGTACCTGGATTGATCCCATATGTGTAAATTTTACAGCATTATTAAACAGATTTACAATAATCTGACGTAGACGAATTGGGTCACTTTTTAAAAGAACAGGAACATCATTATCAATGAAAATTGCAGTTTCAAGCCCTCTTTTATGGGCTTCAAGTGCTATCATATCTACAGCATTCTCTGCCATTTCATAAAGATCAAAATTAATCTCTTCCAGATGGAGTTTCCCTGCTTCAATTTTTGAGAAGTCGAGAATATCATTTATCAAACCAAGAAGAACATCGGCAGAATATTCAATCTGCTCGGAATACTCCTGCTGCTCTTTATCGAGCTTTGTATCACCCATAAGTTCGGACATACCTATTATGGTATGTATAGGAGTTCGGATTTCATGACTCATATTTGCGAGAAAATCGGATTTAATCTGGGATGATCTTTCTGCTTCTCCCTTCTCCTCTTTAAGCCGGCGCTCATACTCCCGCTGAACAGTTATATCTTCTATAAAGGCTGCAACATACCAGTTGGCATTAGCATCTTCCTGTACCGAAGATACTCTAAATCTAAACCATTCTTCTTTATCATTGTAGTTTTCATATCTATAATCTTCAGAGAAAGAAGTCTGAATTCCATTGATCAGATCATTAAAATCATTCATATATTTATCACGATCATCGGAATGAATTAATAATTTAAAATTATAACCCTTTACGTCTTTTTCCCTGACATTGGGAATAAGAGATCTGAATATTTTATTACTAAAGCGTATTTCACCGGATCTGCCAAGTATTACTACACCGACAGGAGACTCGAGAATTATATTTTTGAATAATGTATTAACACTCATGACAAATGATTAGAAAGTGCTGCTTAGAATTTCAACAGCTTTTTTCTGCAGCCCCTCCGGATTAAGCGGTTTTGTCATATAGCTCTTTATGCCAAGTCCAATAGCTTTGGTAATTGTTTCCTTCTGAGAAAGTGCGGAAAGCACAACAACAGGAAGCTTCTTATTCTGCTTTTTCAGATATTCCAAAACCTGGAATCCAGTAACCTCAGGCATCATCAGATCAAGAAAAATAAGATCAAATTTAGATGTTTTTTCTGCAATAAGAAACTCTTTCCCGTTCTCAAAAGTACGAAGGTCCCAGGCGGTTTCAGAAAAAACAGTCTTAATCAATTCTCTTATAATCATATCATCATCTACTATGGCAATAACAGCTTTACTTTGAAATATACTGTTCTCCGACTCCTGTTCCTCTGAGACTTCCCCGGTATATCCCATCTGGACAGTCTCAACACCCTCTTTAACCTGAGCACTTGATGTCAGAAGTTTATCGTGAACAACTCCATCATGAGCAAAGTCATCCGGTTTTATTCCAAGAAGATTATCCATTGCTTCGGGCAGATTATCTGCAACAGGAATATTTCCATAGTCAGTCGCAGCAAGGTAATTAATTATCTCACTGGTACTTGTAAGTATCTGAATCATCCTTGGATTAGATTGAGCGGTTTCCTGAATAACTTCAATAAGTCTTCTTAATTTGGGTCTTGCATTTTCAGGGAAATCTATATTTGTCATCATTAAAAGTATCTTAGGGCTGCTCACATCGTACAGATGAAGCAGCTCAATAAGTTTAAACTTAAGCAGTTCAACCTTTTCTGCATTAAGACCCTGTGCAACTTCTATAAAAAGCATATCCTCATTAAAATGGGATTCTATAATACACTGGGTGGCATCCACTTTTATTTCAACACCGACGAATTCGGATATAGTTTTAAGAAGACCATCCATGTTGATAGGCTTGGAAAGGATTTTTTTTACATTAGCACTGGCCATTTCAACAACATTACGCTGATCTACCTTAGTTGCTATCATTATAACAGGAATTGGAGCGGTATTTTTATTACCCTTCTTGTCTGCAAGGACTTCCATACTGCTCTTCCGCGAGAGCATATAATCCATAATGATAAGATCAGGAACCTCGCTCCTCATCTTCAGAAAACCGTCAAGACCATTCAGGCCAAGAGATACTTCTATTCCGTACTGATCCAGCTTATTACCCAGATAGTTTCTAAAAAGAGAAGAATCCCCAATTATAAGTACCTTTTTCATAGTTTAACCTCTTCTAATGATACTTTATTATCACCCGTATCCAGAAAAGAATCAAATAAAAAGTTAATTAATTTATCTTATAACCAATAGTTCTTAGAAGTTTCTTTCTATCAGTTTTATCCTCTGCTTTTTCAGTACCCTTCGGAGAATATCCATCTATAACCCCCACGATCCCCCTGCCCTGGTCAGTTTCTGCCACAAGAATCTGTAAAGGGTTGGCAGTAGCAGCAAAAACAGAAACTACCTCCTGGCAGTTTTTAATCTGGTTAAGTACATTTATGGGATAGGCATTTTTTATTATCAGGAAAAAAGTATGCCCTGCAGCCACAGACTCAGCGCATCCGGCAGCCTCACTTATAAGTTTCTCATTATTACCTTCTGTTCTAATCAGACATGGCCCTGAGGCCTCACAAAAGGCAAGACCATATTCTATACCTGGAACAGAGGAGATCAGAATCTCAGGAATATCTTCTACAGTTTTAATAAAATGGGACTGACCAACAATAATATTGCAATCCTCTTCCCATTTTAACTGAACAGCTTCTGTAACAACACTCATTGCCTATTTCTCCATTAAAATATCAAGATCTATTTCACAGCAGGTAGCAGGCATCTGTATTCCCCAATTTTCAAGAACCTGAGGAGAAACTTCACCAAAAACACCAACATTCTTCCCATTATATACTATTTGTGCAGATCTACCCTTAATAAATCTTGGGTCATCCAGTTCGATCAGATCATATTCCTTATTTAAATAATAGAATAATGCAGACACACTGCTGCTTACCTGATTATACCCTTCAGTTCTATCAGCACTAAAAAATCCAAGAGAATTCTTCGTAACTGTTCCGGAATTATCATCAGAATCCAGGAAAGCAACCTTTCCAATTTCAAATATATTATGGGGGTAAACAGCATTACCTGATACTGCTTCAGAATTCAACATTGACGGGATAATACTTCCTCTGACAAATTCATAGTTTTCTGTCATAGGATTTACAATCTGTATTAGCTTATCCCCTGGTATATTCATTTTATCGATATAGTCCTTTCGGGAGCCAAGATAGTTATAGATCATTTCCTGAAAACCAAGACCTATAAGGATATCCTTTGCTTTTCTGGCAAACTCTTCCTCCGGACTTATTCTGCCTACCGTAGAATCTGAAGGCATAACAGGATCAAAACTATCCATACCCCGCCCCATCATAATATCTTCAATGATATCAACCGAATGGAGAAAATCATTTCTGTATTCAGGAACTTCAATTTTAAGTTCTTCACCATCAATAATAGTTTTAATTCCCATTCGTACAAGAGCGTTTTTCATTTGATCTGCAGAAAGATCTGAACCCAGCAGCTTTCTCGCGTAGTTGATATCTGAAGTCATATCCTTCTGAAAATAATAAGGAGTTGTTATACTTGTTCCAAGCTCTGTCTCATATGGGTACTCTACTTTTACAGGAAGGATAGTGAATCCATCATCTGCCAGATCACATGCCACGATGGAGGCTGTTAATGTAAGAGATGGCAGGTCTGTACCGGTTAACTCGATAAAAAGATTCTCATCACCCACTTCTACAGCACCAATCTCTGAGCTGTTTATCACCGGGGAGAAACTTAAAACCTTTCCATCTACATCTGTAATAAATGGATATTTAGGATCATTTTCAACAATATGCCCGAATTCCTGTCCTTTGGGATGCTCTTTAATTATCTCCCTGAGGGACAGCTCTTTTTCCATTCCAAGAGCTACAAATTTTGTCTTGTCAGGGTCTGCCGCCTTATACATAACAGGATATTTAAACAGATCACTCCTGTAAACACCCATGGCTATAGATTTTCTTTTACGTCCATAGTTCCAGCATAATTTTTCCTGGGTCTGGATAAGATCTTTCAATGTGGAATCATCTATGGCTTTTCCTGTAACAGCAAAAGCTGCCATAAACGGTCTTGTAGCTTTTATATCAGGATCTACCTTAACTATCCTTTCTCCAGCATCCATAGTTATTTCTGAGTTTGAAAAGAAATTATATTGAGCCCCCCTGCCCCCCTCGTAAACTCTAAGCTGCCTTGCAAGACCTGCTGTAGACCACAGGTCAGGCCGGTTAGTATCATTCAATTCAATCTTAATAATGCCTTCTTCATTATCAACACCATCCAGCTCTGCTTTCGCACAAGGCAATAGTGCTTCAAGTTCATCATCAGTATATGATTTTCCAATCAGACCATAAAACTTTTCACGGTTAACTTCAATTTTAGGCATAATTACTTGCTCCTTCTAAGACGTACATTTTCAATATTCGGTGTAAAAAGTTCACGCAAATCATTGAGACCAAGATGCATAAGAGCCATTCTGTCAATTCCCAGTCCCCATGCAAGTACAGGAACATCAATTCCCATGGCCTTCGTAACCTCCGGACGGAAAATACCACTGCCGCCAAGCTCAAACCATCCAAGTACAGGATGTTTAATATGAACTTCTATAGATGGTTCTGTAAAAGGGAAATAACCGGGGACATATCTGACCTCTTCAGCACCGGCAATCTCTTCTGCAAACATCTTTAAAAGTCCAAGCAAAGTCCTTAAATTTACATCTTCACCAAGTACAATCCCCTCAGTCTGATAAAAATCAGCACCATGAGTTGCATCAACCTGATCATATCTGAAACAGCGTGCAACACCAAAATATTTTCCAGGGATCTTAGCTTTCTGCAGCTGTTTTGCTGAAAGGACTGTACCCTGACTTCGAAGAACCTGTCTTCGTGTAAAATCTCTGTCAAACTTATAACCCCAGCCGCGACTTCCTGTCTCCCAGCCGTTTTCATGGGTTTCAGCAACCTGGTCCAACCAGGGTTGTTCAATTTCTTTGGCTGAGGCAGCATTTTTAAGATAATAAACATCATGAATATCTCTGGCACTGTGGAACTGAGGCATAAACAGAGCATCACCATTCCAGAATTCAGTCTCAACCAGTGGACCATCAAACTCTTCGAAACCAAGAGAAGAAAGTTTATCTTTTACCCACTGCAGATATTGACTGTATGGGTTTCTTCTACCAAGCAGAACCCGGCTTGGAGGAGTATTGATATTATATTCTCTGAACTCTCTGCCCTTCCAACTACCTGTGGATAACATTTCCGGAGTGAGACCGCCAATCTCTTCACCCGTAAGCCCCTGTTCAAGAAGAAGAGCTCTCACTTTTTCACCATCATCTGTCAGCTCGTAGACAAGATCTTCCCTCTCTATAATCTTAAAAGGAGATGCTGCTGCCCCCCGTTTTTTACTGTTCGCCTTTATAACGATGAGCTCATCATTTGTAAAATCAGATTCATCTAAAATACCGTTCTCCAGTCCCCTGGACAAAAGTATTTCCAGAATGGAAATTCTTGCAGGAAGGTCCTTACCAGTAACTTCTACATTTTTGTCACTGTCCATTTTCAGAATGCCTTCTTTGGAAAGCTGTCCGAATGCAGAACCAATATCCTTATTTTCAAGTCCAAGATCCCGGGCAATATCGGGCATCTTCATAGAGCCTTTATCTTCTAATAGATTGATAATTCTTACTTCAGGGGTACCCAAAGATACATAGTCTTTACCTGTTCCTGTAATCTCATAGAGAATACGCAGGATACGGCTTGTTTCGACAAAATAAGATTTTGCTGAAAGCCAGCTGAAAGCCTGATTACACTGCCCAAGCTTATAAGACAGTTCCCCGGTTATCCGCTCAGTTGTAATTTTTTCATTCTTAGAAACATGCCTTAACAACCTGATTTCCAGGGGGTGAAGACTTTTTAGATCAAATTCCATTGAATAACTCCCAATATTATAACAGTGCTGTAAAATATCATCACAGCACTACACTTTAGTATTTAGTTTAAATATGTTTAAATGCAATTGCCAACATTGTAAAGGGTTACAGGAGAAATGTCATGAGCCTATTGATAAAAAATGCCGTTCTTGGGGGCTTAAAAAAGGATGTTTTAATATCTGAAGGGAAA
>CBDVAD010000191.1:0-7182 GCA_965371875.1 uncultured bacterium | reverse complement strand
ATACTTGTAGTACTTACAGCATAGGATCCGTTTATACCGGGGACCACATCAAAACCAAACTTTAGAAATACCAGAGACTTTTTAAAATCGAATTTGTAACTTGCGCCAAGGTTAATTGATATACCGCTTGTATAACTTATAGTGTCATCCACTCCCAGAGGATTTATAATGGATAAAAAAGGATTACTTGAAGCATCCGGCAGAGCTGTAACACCGGGAAGGGAACCAACCATTGGAATATCCATATCGTCTAACACAGAAACATTTTCACTGAGAGCTGTCTGAAGCCCTGATACTGTATCGGTAAATGTTGTATCCCATCCGGGTCTGAATATTATTGTTTCATCATCAGAAAACTTATCTCCCAAATTGAAGCGAACCCTGAAATAGTCTTCAGTCGATTTTTTATACACCTGATCACTAAGACCGTCACCATTTATATCCATCAGCTGAGCCAGAGTACGATTGGCAGAAGCATTAAAGCCAACACTTACAATAGATATCGCTGCTCCTGCACCAAGACTGCCTGAATTGCTAAAACTTATACCTTTCGCAGTATCAGACAAACTGAAAGCATTTCCACTTCCACTGTAGAGAGGTTCACCAATACCGCTTCCAAATGAAACAAGATCTGCAAAACTGTTATCACCTCTATTTATAGCTACATTGTATGACCCTGATCCGCTTCTCTGGATATGGTCAGGAAGTCCGTCTCCTGTGACATCAATAAACCCTTCCGTTTTATAGGAGACACCGGCTGTTCCATTAAGTCCTGTAAAACTAACCCCTCCGGAAGATTCATCAGTGCTCCCGCTTCTTGTTGATACTACTTTACCAGTGGGAGACATTTCCGGGACAATCCCTGGGGAATAACTGCCGGGAGAAGCTCCAAAACCGAAAGTTAGGTTCTTACTGTATGAAAGATGACTAACCGGACTTGTATAATTTTGTATGCCGTCAAACCCCTGTCCATTTCCTTCTACAACTGAAAAACCATTAGAACCATCCTTATCCGATGTGTAGGAGATTATATCAGGATACCTGTCTCCGTTCATATCCATTAGTTCCTGGTACTGCCAGGATGTCCCTTCATTTTCACTTAAGGATAAACTTAGAGACCCAACACCAAAATCCAGACTTCCTTTTATATCTGTCGAAAAAGATCTTCCGGAACTTAGAGAACCTATCGTACCTCCGGCCATTGGAGTACTTCCTCTTGGTACATTAAAATAGGTATCTCCTCCATTCCGGTCTGCATGCAGTTCAGATCCTTTTATGGCAGGAGCAAAGCGGTGTGTTACACTTAAGGGCATTCCTTCATCATCAAAGTCAGATTCTGTATACGAGCTTACATCCACAATAAGGCTCCACTTATCCAGCATAAAAATCTGATCTTTTCCTACCGATGTCTCAATAGGTTCATTATCATCTTTTATATTCTGTCTCATAGGAGCAAAGTACTTTGGAAATTTAACCTCTCCAGGATCACCCACAGGAGGAAAAGAGTGAAGCAGGTTTTTATTAAATGTTTCATAATATCCTGTCCATACACCGTAGAACCAACCGGCTACTCCCCCATTGAATACTTCAAAATTTTCAGGAATCCTGTCCTCACCGGCATTTTCAATAAGGGCTGTTCCAGGAAGAGTATCATCGTTGTATATCTCTGTAGGGTAGTTAATAAGATTTTCCGCACTGTAGTCTGAATCTGAATAGTAGTGATGAATATATTTAGTTAACAAGGAGCTTCTCCCCTCACTGTCAAAATATGGTATTCTGACAGCACCGGGATTCTTATGTTCCGGTACAGCAGAACCTGAAGGAAGATCATTGTCTACGGCCTCCACTGAAAGTATGCCGTCATAATAGACGGGAAGGACTGCATCGGAAAAATACCGAATACTCCTGTTAAGAGTAGTAAATACACTTAAACCCAGTCCCGAAAAAACAACAGCGATATTCTCCCTGTCGGAACTGCCGAGGCCCTCTTTAATATTGTATTCTCCGGCAGCCTCATTATATTCATAGTACGGAAATTCAATTACATCTCTTAAGTACTGCCTGCAGGCAGTTTCAAGTGCATTTTTTTCTGCTTCTGTAATATTATTTTTTAGAATATAGAAAGTATCTGAATCACTATTTACAACTTCATCAAAAAGAGATTGAATTTCAACCTTACCTTCAAAATAATTTATATATTCAGATTCACTTAAAGCAACAATACCTACACTGTCTCTATTACCGGATAAAAATAACGGGTTATCCAAAATAGAATCCGGATCATTACTCTGGAAATCAAAAATAAGCAGCAGACGGGTTTTTTGTGAGTCAGTAATATCTGAAGCAAGATCATATCGTGTAACAGGAGGCATTTCAGGATAGCTGCTGTAAACATCCTCCAGAAATGCTTTATCCTCTGCAGATACGGAATTATAGATTGTGTTATAAACGGTACTACTTAAACTGGAATAGGAAGGAAAGTATGCAAAGTTATAACCGGCTGTAACAGTATCAAGAACTTCATTATCATATATAGATGAAGGCAAACCGGAGAGAACGCTTTCAGGTGTACTTAAGGTATAGCTGTGTTTTATTCCATTCCGAAAAAAAGAAGCTCTTATTCCTTCTGTTGAGTCGGTAACTACAGATCCATCTATAATGTCCGAACCCTGATTACTTATACTAATTAGCTGCAGAGAACCACTATCAGGAATAAGACGCAGTGTTTCAACAACTTCATCTCCTGTCTCATTATAAATCTTATCAAGAAGAATCTCTCCATTGTAAAGTTCAGCACCAGGGACCATACTATCTTCAATACTATGAATTTTAGGTTCAATGCCGGTTAAAGGCGCCGACTTAAGAAAACTTTTAATCCCGCCGGACTCTTCTGACATAACACGGCTGCCTGAAAAATCTGTATAATAAAACAAACTTTGTCTCTGAGACAGGCTCGAGGCTGATACAAGATAATCTCTTATAACTTCATCGGCTCCATTATTCTGCCGAATAAAATCCTTGAATTCGGGTCGATAAAGAAAAGCATCAATGAGTGCTGCCTTTCCTCCCATTGTAATACTTTCATCCTCTATCACAATGGTATCACTTGCATTATTGAATATTGCAGTAAAAACATCCCCTGGTATCCTGACCGGAACAAATAAGCCGTATTCAACAATGGCTTGTATTGCGTCATTGTCAATAAAATCTTTCCAGTTGGTTTTTAGTAAATATTCATAGTGGGAACCCGGATCATCATCAACAGAAACCCTTGTATACAGATCCACAAACCTGCTGTCCGGTAAGTAGTTTACATACTTTAATTTAGGGTTAATAATTGCAGGTTCATTCATCTTCTCGAAATAATTTATCTCTTTGTAGGAAATATCAATATCCCAATTAATATCATCTCCTCTGGAGTCAATTCCTGCATCCATATGGAAAAACAGCTCATCCCCGTCTTCAATATCGTAGGAACGGGAATCTGAACCCTCTGGTTGACTGGAACTTAAATGAATACTGAAATCAGGATACCCGTCGTCCGGATATGTTACTGCTGTAACACCATCTTCAGAGGCAAGGCTGCTATCCAGAAGATTCATGGTTTGACTGACCTCTATTCGTCCTCCTGTATATGCTTTCCATTTTCTAAGTGGTTCCTGGCTGTAAAATGTACGAAGATAATCTTCCTCATTTATACTGTCAGACTGAGTCAGATTAACATCACTGCCGTAATCTGACGGGGTAAAACTGTCTATTGTATTTCTGTAATATTTGTTACTGTTTGCAGTAAGATAATCTATTCGTCCATCACCATCCATATCATTAAATGAACTCTTACTCTTCATCCAGTTATTCTGCATTGATAAAGAGCCGCTGGCCATTGCAACAGTTAAAGAAAGTCCAAAATTATATCCCAACTGATTATTTCTGTTTAAAAGTCCAGGCAAGCCTGGGAGGGAAATATCACTGTCAGTACTTGTATCAAATCCATTTCCGGTATTCCGATATCCCTTTAAAACCCCACCGTCTTTCCATACTGCATCAGGCAGGCCATCACTATTAATATCCATTAGAGTTGATTTTGTAATAGTATTGGAAAAGTTGATTCCACCACTTACGCCAAAAGAAATGAGAGGATTCCAATCCCATTTAAATATTTTAATTTTTTTTAAGATATCAACGGCTACTCCTATATATAAACTGGCTCCCAGACCAAGAGTTCTTGTCCGGTTAAGCCCGGGAAAGGTGGAATCGGAAACAGCTCCCCATTCAATTCTTTCTTCTCCAAATCCTTTGTACCCTTCATTTCCATTTATATCAGTAAACTCTTCCAGTCTGTTGTATTCGAAAGCATAGGTATAGAAATTGTTTCCAGAACCATCCAGTTCACTATAGGAGACAAGCTCTGTTTGCTGAAATTCATTCTGGGTATAATCGAATACGTAAGACCTTATTGCCAAACTATCATAGCTGATTTTTACTTCCTTAAGTCTACGCGCAAGCTTTGACAGGAATTTACCCCTTGCATCTATCCGTCTGTCGGGTCTTGAAGTTCCATCAGGTACAAACTCAATCATGTAATGCCCGGCTTCAGCAGTACCGATCCCCTCATAACCTGAATAATTAATAGTGCTCAAATATGTGTTTTGATCTTCAGAAACATAATCATAAGAGTATTCCGCAGTATTTCCGTGTATATCTTTTATCTTACTCAAAAACCAGGTATATACATTACCGCTGTTATTTCTGTCAGGACCAATCCATGCATCGTTTTTTCCGAAAACACGGGTTGTTCCCAACTTATCAGTTACCTCCCAGTAATCCAAAGATGAAGTCTTGTAGCGCAAGATCCTGCTGAAAGATTTTTCCGATCTCTGCCGGTACTCCATTGATCCGTCGTTATTAAGGCCTACATAAACAAGCTCCTCTCCATCCAGAAGATAGGTATCATTTCCATCATAGTCCGGTAGACCAAAACGTGTATCTGTGGATATCTGGGGTGTGGAGATATTAAAACCCCTGCCCATCCAACTGTTTGTGGACTCACTGGAGTAAGAAAGGGCCAGTTGAGGCATCGCTGCACCTCTGCCCTGAGGGATCTTTAATGGAATTCTAAAAGATGCTCCTCCGAAGGAGTCCGGTTCCAGTCCTTTAATCTGGGGAATCTCCGCTGCCGGATTCATAGCCTCCAGATCCTTAATACTGTTCAAATTAAAATCGAGGGGAGAGGGACTGTCAGGCATCTGCAGAGTAGAAGTAACCATATCTGTAAAATGGTTCGTTAAACTGGTAATGGTATGATTCTCTTTATCTACGCCATATTTTGTAAGACGGGTCCATTGTTCCCCATCTTCATCATAGAAGTAGGTATAGAGGTTTGAAAGAGCGCTTTCGGACTCTGCAACTGCAGGATCAAATGGAATTGTTACTTTAATATTTCTCTCAAACTGAATTCCGTGTGGCCCAAACCTGTAACCGTTGGCTCCGGTTGTTACGTTTGCCATACCCTCATTCATCGAGCTGATATCTACAAGCTCTTCAACACTAATTTCAGTTATCTCGTTTACCGCCCCGGCTGGAATATCCAGGGTTATATTACCTAAATTAAGGACTGTGCCTTCTTCCGGCGTAACTGTTCCCGAAAAAACTTCTGCAGGTAGCGGCGCTGCTGCAACAACAGGAATTTCCAGTTTTGGCGGTGGTTCCAATGCTGCTAATGGCAGTAATGAAAATATAAATGTCTGTAAAATAATTATTGCTGTAATTTTTGACCAGTTTTTCATTGTCACACTCCTAATTTTCAGTAAATAAGATACGTACAGGGTTTTCGGGAAAAGTATCGTTTGGTGAAATAATTGTTATAAAGCCATTATTTCCACCCGTATGAAGAGGAACCACGTCATCTTTAAAGGTCCCTTCAAGATTGTTATTAAAGTAGATAGAATAGTCTTCGCTTATAGAATCATATGTAATTTTGATTAAATTATTCTTGTCATAACCTGCAAGCAAATTAGCTGATTCTGTCCATGGGATTATTTCATAGAAAGCCGTTGAATGGATCTCTCCGACCATATATTTCTGATTGGTATTGATCATCAGGACAAGCATAGTCTCACCGGTTATTCCGGGAGAGACATAACGACTGATAATCAGCCCGTATCCCGCTTCCGCATCCCCGGAAATTTTATTAACAGTAACCGTCCATTCAATAAAGGGATTGATTACTTCGCTATTGTAACTCCAAAGAGTATAACCTTCACTGCTCCAGTACTCCGGATCATCAGTTTCAAAATCAATCTCCCCGGTAACCGGATCGGGTATATACAGCTCGGGAACATTACTTGATGTAGTTCCATCAGTGATATCTCCATCAATTGGCGTTACCGAACAACCAATAGTAAGAATGACTAAATTTGCTATAATAAATAGTGCAGATTTGTCAGACATATCTACCTCCAACAGCAAGGAGTTTTCTACTGAAAATCAATGGTTTAATTGAAGCCAAATCCTTCTTAAAATTACTTGCTGTATTCACTTTTTCAGGGTTCTGACCAAATTACAGAACACCTGTCAAAACCATACAACACTTTTTTTAATCTGTCATGTCAGGGAATACCTTACAAGAGTATTAGATGTTTTAGAGATATTAGTAGATAAATATTCAAATTCTTCCATTTTTTACAAAATTATTAGAAAACTGTCACTTTTATGAATGTCTGGTTCAAACTATGAGAGGCTGGTAAGTCCCGCTTTTATTGCAAACTTTGTTAAACCCGCAACACTGTCGATATCAAGTTTTTCCATGATCCTTTTGCGGTAGGTTTCAACAGTTTTTACAGCTATTCTGAGATCAAAAGCAATCTCTTTTGTTGAACTCCCTTCACTAATCATCCTAACAACAATACTCTCCTGTTCGCTTAGTAAAGAAATGTCACTATTAACAAAAGCCGGAATTCTTTGGGATTCATCGGAACCTGCAAGAATTTCCCTGCTAAGATAAATTTCCCCATTAAGGACAAAATCGAGAGCCTTGCAAAGGTCAGCAGAACTGCCATTTTCTGCTACATATCCGGAAGCTCCTGCTCCCATAATTGCGAATACGAATTTATGCTCCAAATGGGAAGAATAAACAATAATTTTAATACCTTTTTCTATTTCCTTAATCCCTGAAATTAATCT
>CBDVAD010000190.1:0-7207 GCA_965371875.1 uncultured bacterium | reverse complement strand
AAGGGTGAAGAAGCTCTTCCGGGGATGGCAAAATTTTTATATGAAATTTATAAAATTATAAGTCCTGCACAGGTTCTTTTGGAACATGCAGAGTCTTCAGGTGTTCTTCGTGCGATTATTATAGATGCCTTCATGACTGACAAGCAGCGTGAAATGAAGGAGCATCTTGATGAGGATGCCATAAGGAAACGTGCGAAAGAGGTAGAACCTAAAGTTCTTGCATCTGAACTAAAGGATAAGCTTGTTGGCTTTTTTTCAGGATTTACCAGTGATAAGGTAAATGATATAAACGCCTTGTACAATCTTTTATCTTCATTTCTGAATCTCGTTGAATACGATTATTACTTTGCTCTTAAAAAATTTGATTCAGCACTGCCTGAAAGAGATTTTGTTTACAATCCCAGGTTCGAATCAATAAAAGCAGAATATGTTTTAGATGACATTAAAGATTTTCTGGTGGTTCTTCCGGATAATGGTAAAAATTCCAACTGGGATGAACTGTTCAATGTGCTTAAGGCCTATAAAGGAACAGAAATAATTGACCGGTCTCAATGGAAAAAGATTCTAAAAGGCCTGGATGTAGTAAGTAAAGAGAAAATTTTTGTCATGATGATTCAACATATAGATAAGGATCCTGAGTATAGTTATCGTTCATTGGTAAACTCAGATCAAATTGTGGATGATTATTTAAATAAGATCAGGACTCAGGCAGAAATAACACTACAGAAGATTCTTAAAGAGAGAAGAACAAAAAAGGTTGATACTCTGTTGATGGAAGTTTTCGGGACTACTGCAGTATCAAGAATGAAATATTATACAGATAAAGCGAATTTAATGTTCACGAAAAAGATGCTTGGTGGCTTTATTCATGTTGCCCCTGCAAATTATTTAAAAGCATTTCTATTGGATTACTTTAAGCGTGATGTAAAGACACTTATGGATCTGTTGCTGATTAGGGGTAAATGGGCAACTGTTATATCCAGTCAGCATTTATCTGATGCTTTTCATGCGGTTATGGATGTTTCCAGTTCACTTGTTACCTTCGATGAAGAACTGTCAGATGAGGGTAGTAAGGGACTCGCTTTTAAATCTTTGACATCAAAGTCGGATCGGGATAAAAACAGTATTACAATACTCCGTACGCAGCTGAAAGAGACAAACGATGAAGCATTGAATATGATTACGGTAGCTGCCCAGAATTTGATAATAATGGGCAGGAGCTTGAAATCTGTACTGGAAGATAAAGATAAAAAAGATCATGAATTGATAATAAACTGGAAAGAGATTGAGAGTGCATCTGAGACAGATGTTAAAGAAGAAATTTCCAGGGTTTATAGAAAGATATATCATTTCGTACAGCTAATGCAGTTCTTTGTAAAAAAGAAATAATGCCTTGCGTAGGGGCACGGCGCGCCGTGCCCTTACGCAAAAATCAATAAATTACCGACACCCCAATCATCAAAGCAAATCCACTGCCGCCGATAGATTCCGGTTCCCATCCATAGGTGTCCGTAGTGTCTCCGATTCCGAATGTAGCAAATCCCAGCAGATTGAATCCCTGAAATACATTCCATGAAAATCCGGGGATTACTGCAGCAGACATATCGACAGGTGATATAAAACTGCGCAGGATTAGTGCCATACCGGAGCCCATAGAGTAGGTAAGTTCCGGATACAGATAGATGCCGTAGGATTCAGATTCTTCTGGCCCGGCTGAATATTCTTCCCATTCCTCATAGGGTTTGATCAGTGTTTCCAGTCTGTAGTTTAGGATTCCATCATATCCTATGCTCGCAAGAGAGTAGATACCGGCAGTGATTACAAGGCTCTCTTCAATCGAATCTGTTAAAGCATATCCATATGGAAGTGAAACAGAAGCTGATAAATGCCAGTCCAGGTATAGATTACCCTGAAGAGTCAGGTAGGGCTTATGAGCATATACCCTGCCATCGTAGATATAACCGGATTCCAGTTTAGTATCCTTAAGCTTTGTTACAATTCTTCCTCCGACCATAGATAAATCAATACCGTCTGACACAATGTCCTGTGAGGTAACTATCCCCTCCAGATAGCTGAAATCACCAAGGGGGTAATACAGGGTTGTCAGCCATGTTGCTGAATCAAGGAATTCTGACTGCATTAAATTTGTGTCCAATGCTGAATCACCGAAGATCACATCTCCTGCATTGAAGATCAGCCCTTCTCCCCAGGAGAACGGTGCCTTTCCTATTACAGCTCTAATTCCAGGGAAACGGAATTTTACATAGGCTCTGGGAATATCAAAATAAACAGAACTATCTCCAACAGGATCTGGCATTACAGCGCTTAATTTTATTTGTGATTTAACATTTTTGTTGTCTTTCTGGTTTATGATTATCGAGGCAATTCCCGCTCCGGTAGAATACCAGGTGTTTGAACCCAGCCTTCCTGCCAAATTAAATAGTTCCATCCTGGCCGTAATACTGTTTTCCCCCCAGAGCCCCCCTGGCCCCCCTGAAAGGGGGAGGAAAACCAGCAAAAACATAACTATTGGTATAAGTCTCTTAGGGGGTAACATAACTACTGTAATAACTTTCTTAGCTGCTCTCATAACTCCCTACCAGAGTTCACTAAGTGTGAAGATGCCTGCCGGAAGATCAACACCCAGTTCAATTGAGTCCATATAAAACTCAGTAGAAGAATTGCGTTTAAGCTTATCCACCATAGTAAGACCTGAGGGTATGTACAGGCCATCAACTATTACCAGATCAGTTATCTTCATCTCTTTCAGGACTTTCCCCGACTTCGCAAGTTTATGCACCTGCCGGTAGATAAACAACTCTTTATCCACCCACATGATTTCTTTTTGATATGGAACATCCCTGGTTTTTGCTGTAAGTGTTAGAATATAGCAGGGAAATCCATCAATGCTTCCTTCACCGTCCAGAGTCACTGCATAGGAGTCGAGTATCCCTTTATCACCAGTCATATCCTCATATGAGAAATCGGAACCCATTACTGCCTGACGAAGAGCAGCTCCCTGAAGACGGATAGTTTCTTCCGCATCCGGATAGTAGAGATAGATTTCGTTCTTCAGTCTCAGTATCTTCTGCCCCGCATCCTCTATATTTGTAAACTCAAGGAGGGATTTTTCCTCCCCTTCTGCATACGAAATATAGGTGCTGGTTCTGGTTCCAAAGCGGTCGTTGATAACCATGCGTCCTTCCACAATAGAAGTTTCATAGACAAGGTTAAGTTCCATTTTTTCAATAATCTCTTCCGCTGTTATAGCAAACAGGCTCGCTGTAATAAAAATCAGTAAAACTGTTAATATTTTAATTTTATGTGTCATCAGTTCCTCCTTTTTAGATACTCCTCAGTGCTTCTACCGGTTCTATATGAGCTGCCTTCCGGGTTGGTATAATAGATGCGAGAGATGAGATAGTAACCGAGTAGATATAAACAAATACTGTTGAGCGCATACTTAACTTAGGATAGATAATATTTGAAATATCAAAGTCAACTCCTTCCATTGATGCACTCATGTCAATTCCTGTTATAGAGAGTGGTATTGTTAATCCAATACCAAGGATGACACCGACAAAGGCACCCATCAAGCCAATATAGAATGCCTCAAGGAAAAATAATTTCTGGATTTCTCCTCCTGTCATCCCCATAGCGCCTATAGTACCGATTTCCTTCATCCGTTCAAAGATAACCATCATGGTTGTATTAATTATTACAGAACTTGCCAGGATAAAAAACACCAAAGCCATGATATCGTAGATGCCCTGGGCCAACTCAATCCAGGAATATGTGAAGCTGAGTTCCTGAAAGGGTTTTGCCACCAACTCAGAAGTTCCGTCTTTATCAAGTACAGCCTGAACAGCCGCTGCTGCGATTGTTGTATTATCTCCATCTGGTATCTTTATAAGCAGTTCGGTAACAGCATCATTGGCCTTTACCAGCCTCTGCACCCTGTCTATAGGTGCCAAAAAAGTTGTTGTATTCATCCCTGATATAACAAAATTAACAAGACCTGTTACGGTAAAAGTCATGCCGTTTGAACCGCGGTACACTGTGTTTGTCAGTACTGTAAACTTATCTCCTACAGAGAGACCCATACTTTCTGCCAGACCATAACCCATCAGGACCTCATTTTTCCCTGCTTCCGGAATTCTTCCCTTAACCACGTGTTCAGCCAGGTCCTGAAATTCGAGTTCCTTTGTAAAATCAACTCCCACTCCCTGCATCTTATAGGAATCCTCTCCCTTATAAACGAGTCCTGGGAACGAAATTCTCGGAGCTACGATTGCAGTCTCCGGGATTGCATCAATTTCACGGGTAAGCTTCTCGGCCCCGGGTATATTAAGATGGAGGGGATTAAACATCTCATTTTTGTCGTATTCAATATTTCTTATTCTTACATGTCCTGTAACATAAGAGGTGACATTCCATTCAATATCTGTCAGCATTCCGCTGATCATGGAAAACATCAGGACTATCATCATTGTTGCAACAGCAATGGCTGATCCCGACAGTATGCTTCGGCGCTTATTTCTTTTTATATTTCTAAAAGCAAGTTTGCTTAATTTCATATCCTACCTCCTGGGTTGCATAGCCGAGCAGGGACGAAGTCCCGACCAGGCAGGTTGCATAGCCGAGCAGGGACGAAGTCCCGACCAGGCAGGTTGCATTGGCGAGCAGCCTTTACTTGTCTCTCAGACACTCAGTAATCTCTAGTTTAAGACCACGTTTTATTGGGAAGTATGCAACACCAACGGTCATAAACACTCCGATAATGAGGGCCTGGATCATAGTCCCAAAGTTCCATGCGCCGTAAAAAATACCTGAGATTCTATAACCTATATCTATATCCCGTACCATAAATGAAAAGTCGATTCCGTAGTTCACAAGCCAGAAGTCGAGTATAAGGCCCAGGATAATACCGAAAATGGATCCGATTATACCGATACCGGCTGCCTCAATAAAGAAAGCTGTTTTTACCTGTGAGTCTTTCATTCCCATGGCTCTCATCATACCCAGTTCCCGTTCCCGCTCAAAAACAGCCATCAGCATGGTGTTTGAAACTCCCACTGCGGCAATGACAAATACCAGAAGGAGGAAGATACTGGAACCTCCCTGTTTCATCTCAGAAAACATTACATAATCTTTTGCCAGGATCTGCCAGGGAAGAATAACCCATCCGTTAAGATCCTTTCCAAGTTTCTCTTCCAGTTCTACAGATACAGTCTCGGCTTTTTTATAATCCTTATATTTAATATCAATCTCTGTAACACCACCCTCCATGGCAAGATAGTAATCCGCAGTTTCCAGGGGAATAAACATAGAGGCCCTGTTGATATAGGGGTTTGGACAGTTAATAATACCCACAACTTCCACATCGATAGTTTCTTTGTACCCGTCTCTTCCTCTTGTAACTATTGTCAATGGGAACCCAACTTCCGCTCCTATATCCTCTGCCAGCCAGGAACCCAGCATAACACCATCTTCTCCAGGCTCAAGATATCTGCCTGCTTCGATGGTCTTTTTAAACTCAAAAACATCTTCATCTGTAGCAGGGTCAATTGCAAAGATTTTTGTAAACATGGACCCGTCTTCCGGATAGGGATCTTTCATCATTATAATCTCTCCGAAGAACACGGTCCTTGGTGTTGCCGCAATCCCTTCGGCTTCCAGTTTTGTCAGAAGTTCGCCTGTATTATCAAGGGCATACTTTAGTGGCAGTGAATCTTTTTCCGCCCAGTAATCCATGTGCATTATCCGTGCGGATGCTGTTTCATACCAGATAAGGTTGCGTTCAGATTCGACTTCAGCACCCACCAACATAGAATCCATGAATATGTAGAGTCCCAGGCCAAAAGCAAGGGCAGCAGCTGTTATTATTGTCCTCTTCCTGTACCTGGAGAGGTTCTTCCAGGCCAAAATTATGAGAAATTTCATACTATGCCCCCTTTTTCTTATCTGACTGAATCTCTCCATCATGAAGAAGGACCAGTCTGTCGGCATAATCCATAACCATTGGATCGTGGGTCGAAAAAATAAAGGTTGTATTATGCTTTCTGTTAAGATCCCTCATGAGTTTCAGGATATCCTTACCTGTTTTTGAATCCAGGTTAGCAGTTGGTTCATCTGCAAGGACGAGAAGAGGATTTTTTACCAAAGCTCTGGCGATAGCCACTCTCTGCTGCTGACCACCTGATAGCTGGTTAGGTCTTCTATCCATCATATCTCCAAGACCTACCTCAGTTAGAATATCCTCTGTTCTTTTCTTTACTTCTGCCTCTGGTAAATTCAGCAATGAGAGAACAAATGAGACGTTTTCATAGGCGGAAAGTACGGGAATAAGATTAAATGACTGAAAGATAAACCCTATTCTCCCCCTTCTTAAGAGAGCCAGTTCCTTTTTTTTCTGGTTTTTTATCGTAACTCCATCTACTGTTATCTCACCAGAGTCTGCCTTGTCGAGGCATCCAATCAGGTTCAGCAAGGTAGTTTTCCCGGAGCCGGAAGGACCTGCAATAGACATAAATTCACCTTTTTCGATATCCAGATTAACACCCCGTAAAGCCTTTACTTCTGTTTCACCGGCCTGATAGTTTTTCTTAACATCTTTTACGGTAATCATTTATCTCCTCCATTATCATTATTTTCCATTTTCTCAGTCTTATCCAATGCAGCCATACCCATAGCCCCGCCTATATTCATGCTGTCCAGGGCAGAAGACGGGAGGACCATAAGCGAGCCTGTTTTCTGCCGCAGTCCCTCATAAGCCATATTCATCGCACGGAGATGAAGAGCTGTAGGGTTGTCTTTGTAATGTTCTGCAGCCTTCTCGAATTTCGCTGCAATTTCCACTTCTGCACTTCCAAGGATAACCCTCGATTCCTTTTCTCGTTCTGCCTGTGCCACTTTGCTCATGGCATCTTCCAGATTTTCAGGTATAACAATATCCGTAATTTCAACTGACAGAATGGTAATACCCCAGGAATTGGTTTTTTCATCCAGCATCTGCTGAATTTCGTTGCAGATAAACTCTTTGTCCGAGAGGAGGGTAGTCAGTTTATTTTTTCCTATGGACGCCCTCAAGGCAGTCTGAGCAGAAAGTGTTATTGCTTCCAGAAAATTTTCCACTTCAAGGACTGCTTTTTGAGCGTCCCATATCATCCAGAATGCAAGAGCATCTACGTGGACAGGAACAGTATCT
>CBDVAD010000189.1:0-7215 GCA_965371875.1 uncultured bacterium | reverse complement strand
AAAACATAAAAAAATTGAGAAACTGCTCCATCGTGAAGAAGGTTTTCTTTTCTTTGCATCAAAAGAGGAACCGATTGAACTTTGCATGGCAAATATGGAACTTGAACTTCTAAATTCCAGGATCAGGTTTTTAATTAATACTCCTGATGTTATAGAAATAGAAATATCAACGCCTTTTCCATCCGGAATAGAATACCTTAATGAGTACTACTCTCCCAAAAAATAATTTCAAATGTAATGTTTACTTGTTTTTTCTCGAAAGTGGGTTTATTATATTAGTACACATACAGAGACACCCTTCAGCACAGGCGTAATTGTCAGCGGGAGAGTGGAATGGATAAAAGTCAAATCCGTAGTATAGTACTACGGGAACTCGAAAACAATAATGGTAAAATACCTCTTCGTCCGTGTTGGGTTGCAAGAGATTTCATGCCGCCTGGTAAAAGGCTCGGTTTAAGCGAAAAGGAATACGACGTTGGAGAGAGAGGCTATATTTGTGAAAGATGGCTTGCATCAGAAACCAGTGTTGATAACAGAATAAAGAAAGAAAACGCGGGATTATCCTACCTGAATATAGAAGGTTTTGATATTCTCCTTATTGATGCACTAAAAGCATGCAAATCAGAAATACTTGGCAGCAAATATTCTGAAACCCATGATAGTCTTGGCAGGCTTCTCAAAATTTATGACTTTGGAACAAGAATATTCTATCACATTCATCAAAAACCTGAAGATGCCGGAAAAGTAGGAATGAACTCAAAAGAGGAAGCCTATCATTTTCTGGACAAAGAACTTGGACCTCATCCTGAAACTTTTTTTGGTGTTCACCCATCAATAGTAATAGAAAATAAGCAAAATGAAATATTTCTACCCTATCTAAAAAAGTGGGAGGGTGAAGAAATATTGAAATATTCACGGGCCTATTTAAATGTTCCCGGAGAGGGTTTTCATCTCCAGCCTGGACTCCTTCATGCTCCCGGAACTGCATTAACCCTTGAATTACAGGAATCGTCCGATGTGATGGCTGTTTTCCAGGCAGAGATTAACGGCTTAAAGATAGGTAAAGATCTTCTACACCATCATGTAACAGATGAAGAATGGAAAAAAGACAAGGAAGAGGCAGTCCTGAATCAGGTTGATTGGGAGGCAAATGCCGATCCTTTTTTTTATGAAAACCACCATTTAAGCCCTCAGATGATCGAAGAAACCCGACAGAATGGTGCCTGGGAAGAATGGGTCTGGTACAACACAACTAAATTTAGTGGAAAACGCGTTACAATTAAACCCGGACAAAGCTTTTACAACAAAGAACTCGGTGTACATGGAGTTTTCATGTGGCGTGGACGTGGAACTGTTGATGGATATGAAATGGAAGGTCAAAAGGTCAGTCTTACTGAAAGTCGTGATGAACTTCTTATTACTGACGTAAAAGCCGCAGAGGGTTACACAATTGTAAATACAGGAAGTGAAGATATTGTTCTGTATAAATACTTCGGACCGGATATCAACGTAGACAATATCCCCTATATTAAGCATTACGAATAAGGGATGTAATTATGAAAAAGCAAACATTTGCCCTGTTCTTCGGAAACAGAGGGTTTTTCCCTGGCGAACTGATCGCAGGAGCTAGAACAGAAGTCAGGAAGGCTGTGAAATCACTTGGTTATGAGACTATTATTATGAACGATAGTCTTACCAGGTATGGTGCTGTAGAAACAGTTGAGGAAGGCAGAAAATATGCACGCTTTCTTGAAGAACATAAAGGCAATTTCGATGGAGTCATTCTATCATTGCCAAATTTTGGAGATGAAACCGGAGCAGTAGCCGCATTGGAGGATTGCGGAGTTCCCATCCTCATACAAGCCTATCCTGACGAAATCGGTAAAATGGATTTTAAGAATCGTCGTGATGCTTTCTGCGGGAAGTTTTCAGTGATGGATGTATTTTACCAGTATAAGGTGCCTTTCACAATTTATCCTCCCCATGCAGTCCACCCGGAAAGTTCAGAATTCAAATCACAGCTTGAAGAGTTTGCTGCTGTATGCCGGATCGTAAAGGGGATGAAACATTTTACAGTTGGAGCAATAGGAGCCAGAACCACAGCTTTTAAAACGGTAAGGTTTGACGAACTGACTTTACAACGATACGGGATTACCACAGAAACCTATGACCTTAGTGAATTGATCAGAAGGGTGAAAGATTTTGACACCGGATCAGATAGATTTATGGATAAAAAAACTTTTTTGTCTGAATACACATCCTGGGAAGCTGTCCCGGATGAAAAGCTGAATATGCTAAGTAAAACAGCCTGCGTACTTGATGATTTTATTGAAGAGTACAGCCTTGATGCTCTGGCGGTCCGCTGCTGGATTGAATTAGAGCTGGAACTTGGAATTGCCCCATGTGTTATATTATCTGCACTGAATAACAAGAGAATTGCAGCAGCCTGCGAACTTGATGTAGGCAATGCAATTCCAATGCGTGCACTGAGTCTGGCATCCGAACAGCCTGCAACTGTGCTTGACTGGAACAATAACTACGGAGATGAGCTCGATAAATGTATTCTTTTCCATTGCGGTCCTGTGCCTCAGAAGCTTATGAGCGAAAAAGGACAGATTATTGAACACCCGATGTTCGCAAAAAGTTTTGGCCCTGGTTGCGGGTGGGGATGCAATGTCGGTCGAATAGCCCCTGACCTGATCACCTTCTGCAGTTCAAAAACTGAAAACGGAAAACTTGTTTTCTACATGGGCGAAGGCCGTATAACTGAAGATACAATTGAAAAAGATTTTTTCGGATGCGCCGGAGTCGCCGAGATTCCGGCACTTCAGAACAAACTAATTAAAATTGGAAGGGAAGGATTCAGACATCATGTAAGTCTGACCACCGGTCATTATGCGAATGCCCTGAAGGAAGCATTTAACACCTATCTGGGATATGAAATTCTTAAATTTGATGATTAAAAAAGGAGAAAAGTAATGATTGAAGCAAGTAAAAGCGAACAACGATCCGGTATTATTAAATACGGGATGGTCGGAGGAGGAAAAGGAGCTTTCATAGGTGATGTTCACCGACGGGCCATTGGTCTCGACGGCAAGGCAGTATTAACTGCAGGATGTTTCTCCCGTAGTATGGATAATACTCTTGCCTCAGGGAAAGCACTGCATCTTGATAAAGAACGACTGTACGAGTCGTACAAAGAAATGGCAGATACCGAAGGCCGGCGTGATGACGGCATCGATTTTGTATCTATTGTAACGCCAAATAATACTCATTTTCAAATAGCAAAGATTTTTCTTGAGAATGGAATTAATGTTGTATGTGATAAACCTCTTACCACCAGTGCTGACAAAGCAGAGGAACTGGAGAAATTAGCTTTAAGTAAAAATCTTCTATTTTGTGTTACCTATACTTATACTGGATACCCAGCTGTAAAACAAGCCAGAGAGATGATTAAAAGAGGCGAAATTGGTGATATACGATTTGTTAATGCTGAATATCCCCAGGAATGGTTATCTGAACCAATCGAAAGAAACCCTGACAATAAGCAGGCAGTCTGGCGAACAGATCCGAAGCAGAGTGGAATATCAAACTGTGTCGGCGATATCGGAAGTCATATTGAAAACCTTGTTTCATATGTTACAGGACTGGAGATTGAAAGTCTATGTGCAAGACTTGATAAAATAGTTGAAGGAAGAGTTCTGGATGATAATGCCACAATAATGGTTAATTATAAAGGCGGTACTACAGGAATCTACTGGAGCTCTCAAATAGCAGCTGGTCACGATAACGATCTTAGTATTCGAGTATATGGCTCGAAAGGATCTATTACCTGGAGGCAGGAAGATCCTAATTATTTAAAAGTAAGCTACCTTGATAAACCAAGCCAAATCCTAAGCCGGGGTCGTGATGAATTCTACCCAAGACCTACAGAAATCTGTAGAACACCAGCCGGTCATCCGGAAGGATACTTTGAAGCATTTGGTACTATTTACACAACCTTCATTGGTGCATTGGCAAAGAAAAAAGCCGGAGAAGCGCTGTCAGACGCTGATCTCGACTTCCCAACACCGGCAAATGGAGCCTCCGGTGTAAAGTTCATAGAAAAGTGTGTTGAGAGCTCTGAAAAGGGCGCAATCTGGATAAATTTTTAATTTTTAGGAGATAAATATGAGTCGACCAATTACAATGTTTACAGGGCAGTGGGCTGACCTTCCGTTCAGTGATGCTTGTAAATTACTAAAATCTTTCGGATATGAAGGAGTTGAGATCTGTACATGGGGCGATCACATGAATGTGAAAAAAGCTGCAGAAGATCCCGAATATGTAAAAGAAAAGAAGCAAATTCTAAAAGCTAACGGACTTGGGTGCTGGGCTATTGGATCACATCTTATCGGCCAGTGTGTAGGTGATAAATGGGATCCCCGCCTTGACGGATTTGCTCCATCAGAACTTGCAGGAAATCCTGAAGCAATCAGGACATGGGGTATTGAAGAGATGAAAAATGTTGCGAAAGCAGCAAAAGCAATGGACTGTAAAGTAGTAACAGGTTTTCTTGGATCCCCTATCTGGAAATATCTTTATTCATTTCCAATGACATCAGAAGAAATGATAGAAGAAGGTTTTCAATTGATCTATGATCTATGGACACCAATTTTTGATGAGTTCGACCGGCAGGGAGTAAAATTTGCTCTTGAAGTTCATCCCACAGAGATTGCTTTCGACTACTGGACAACAAAGCGTCTTTTTGAAAAGTTTGAATACAGAGAAACACTGGGCCTTAATTTTGATCCCAGTCACCTTATCTGGCAGGGTGTAACACCTCATCTTTTTCTCAGGGATTTCGGTAACAGAATTTACCATGTACATATGAAAGATGCTGCAGTTACCCTTGACGGCAGAAGTGGAATACTTGGATCACACCTGCCATTCGGTGATTCAAACAGAGGATGGAATTTCCGATCCCTGGGACATGGTGACGTTGATTTTGAGGAAATTATCAGAGCTCTAAATGATATTGGCTATACCGGACCTCTATCTGTAGAATGGGAAGACAATGGAATGGACAGAGAAATGGGTGCTAAAGAGTCATTTGAATTCGTAAAAAAATATAATTTCTCAGCATCCACTGTTGATTTTGACGGGAATATGGAAAACTAAATAGTTTGATTGTTAACTAATATTTCTCCCGACTATACGCCGGGAGAAATATTTAAATAAGTTATTTACTATTTAAAGAACCTACTCAAATAGTAAAATTAAATTATGTATCAATTTTGAGCTTTTTTTCTCTATTTAAAGCTTCCCTTCGGGCAATAAAAAGCATTCCTAAAACTACAGGTATAAGTATAAAAGCAAATAAATTACCTTGAAAAAGACGCAAAATCCACCATCTAACAGGGTTACCTCCATCAGTAAAAGCAGTAATCAACTGATCCTGGCCGAACTCCATCCCAACAGAGCCTGATAATCTTGTGATCATTTCAGCAAGGTTACTTGAAATAAATAGATAGATTGCTACCAAAGGTATACCAGTAAGTACTCCACGAATAACATTTCCCCTATGAACAAGTACAATAAGGGATATTACCGAAATAAGATTTGGTAAATCACCTAATGGAATAACACGATTTCCAGGAATTAATCCTGCGAGAATCAGGGATACAGGCATTAGAATAAGTCCTGTAATTACAACGGATTTATGTTTCATAAGCATTCCTGTATCCAGTGCTATAAACAAATGTTCCTTCCCTGCAAATCGTGCCTGAATTTTTTCTTTAAGAGTCCTTGAAACAGGTTCCATTCCTTCACCTATAAGACCACCACTCTTGGGTAATAAAAACATAACAGCAGCTATATGTACACTAAGCTCTAAAACTTCTTTGGCAGGATAACCCGCAGCCCAACCAAGAACGGCACCCACTAATAAGCCAATTACCATGGGCTCGCCCAAAAGCCCGGGATCTGTGCCCTTTTCCTCAGGATTATAGTTCCAGTTTTTAATAATTGGAATCCTGTCCCATAATTTATCCAGAGTTGCTCCAAGAGGTACAAGTCCGGAAACCGACAATGGAGAAACCGTCACACCCTTTAAGCCAACTCCTTCTTCAACATAAACTCCAGACCAGTCAGCTGTCTTTAGATGGTAAACTGTTACTAAAACAACTGCAAGAATACCTAAAACAGGACTACCTGTTGCACCCAAAACAAAAGCCCCGGGTAAAGCAAGATGCCAGTAATTCCAGATATCAATATCCAGAGTTCGGGTAGTTCCTGTTGATAACATCAGAAAATTTATAAATATAATAATAGGAATCGAAAGAGGTGCAATCCAGGATCCCCAGGTTATTGCAGCCAGGGGAGGCCAGCCAACATCCAATACCGGATAATCCAAACCCCTTAGTTCAACAATCGCTCTGACTGCAGGTCCGATCTGGGCAACAAAAAAATCGAAAGAGATAAATATCCCAGCAAATCCTGCAGCAAGACGGACTGTAGAGAGTAAGGCGTCCTTTAGACGCATTCGAATAATCAGAGAAATAAGAAGAATTATTAGTGGAAGCATTATATAAGCTTTAAATGCAAAGAAAGCATCCAGATAAGATTTTATTGTTTCAAGAATTTCCATATATTAACCTTTATTTTTTAAACCATACCGGTTCTTTTTTACTGCATGAAAATAACAATATTAAAATTATTAAAAGTAAAAATAGATTTTTATTTGCCATTTTTTAACACCCTCTTTTTCAAGATCTGAAGGAGATCAATATAGAACAGAAAAAATACCTTAAAGCCAGGCTTTAAGGTATTTTTCAATTTGTAAATTACTAACTTATTATTATTCGTAAGGGCTGAAATCAATATCATCGAAATCTGCATGATCTTTTGATTTGTAACCTGTTGCGAATATTGTATCATATGTTAATTGTGGATTTGAAGCTAATAAAGTATCAATTGGTGAATAAGCAGTTTTTGCACCATCAATTGAAGGTCCACCAGTTACACCAGTTAATCCATCAACACCGTCAACGATGTTTTTAGCGATAGCAACTGAATCTTTTACTAATTTTGAAACGTCTTTAAATACTGTCATAGTTTGAGTACCTTTACCAGTAAGAATGTCTCCCATTAAACTAGCTAAAGTAACGTTTGAAGCATCTTGACCTGTAGTATAGTATTTGTCATATGGAGTTGACATTTTAGCGAATTCTAAAC
>CBDVAD010000188.1:0-7218 GCA_965371875.1 uncultured bacterium | reverse complement strand
TATAAATGGAGGATAATTAATGCCGACTTTTCTGTCTTATCTTATTATTGGTTATAAGGGTGTATTCCACTATGTAAAAGCTACAGGTGAAATACGAAGACGCCTTTTGGATGTTGGTCTTTTTAAAGGTACCAAATTCAAAATTCTACGACTCGCTCCTCTGGGAGATCCAATCGTAATAAAGGTAAAAGGATTTGATCTTTCTCTTCGTATGGAAGAAGCCAGGCAGATTATAGTTGAGAAAACAGGGTTTACCGGTGATGGTATCCCAATGAGAAAATATAAAGATCTTATATCTCCGATTCCTGCAAAAGAGAGAAAAGTTCCAAAGAACAAAACAACTATAAATGTAGCTCTTCTCGGTAATCCAAACAGCGGCAAAACATCACTGTTCAATGCACTTGTTGGGGCCCATCAGAAAGTCGGTAATTTTACAGGTGTAACTGTTGAGAAAACAGAGGGTTCCGTTGATTACAAAGGATACAAAATAAATATTATTGATCTCCCCGGCACATACTCCCTTACTGCATATTCCCCGGAAGAAGTGGTCGCAAGAAATTATATCATAGAAGAAAAACCGGATGTGGTTATCGATGTAGTTGCCGGTTCCAATCTGGAAAGAAACCTCTACCTTACTACTCAGGTAATGGAGCTTGAAGTTGATATGCTTGTGGCTCTGAATATGTGGGATGAAGTGGAAAAACTGGGAATAAAGATTGATGTACCTCAGCTGGAGGCTCTACTTGGATCGCACGTTATACCCACTTCAGCCCCAAAAAAATACGGCATGGATTCTCTTCTGGAGCATGTAGTAAGTGTATTTGAAGGAAATATTACAATCTCTAAAAACAAGATGGTCTTCAGCAGTGGAATCGAGGAAAGAATAAATCAAATCAGCAATATTCTCGAAAACGATGAACTCTCCGAAACATATAATTCCAATTGGCTGGCTACAAAACTTCTTGAAAATGATCAACTGGTATATGAAACAGTTAAAAGCCGAAGTATCTATCTGAAGGTAGTAAGGGTACTTCTCGATTCAATTGAAAACTATAAACATCGTTACAAAGCAGATCCTGAATCCACTATTATAGAGGATCGTCATTCATTTATCAGAGGGGCCATGCATGAAACCGTGGTAATTCCTGATCAAAAGAAAAAAACCTTAACTGATCATATTGATAATATCCTTCTGAATAGAATACTGGGTCTTCCTATTTTCTTTGCAATTATGTGGGGTATGTTTCAGCTAACCTTTACTCTTGGTGCAGTTCCTATGGAATGGCTGGATACATTCTTTCAGCTTCTTGCAAATGGTGTTTTAAAGATACTGCCTGAAAGCCTGTTCAGGTCACTTTTAGTAGACGGAATTATTGCAGGTGTAGGAGGAGTACTGGTCTTTCTTCCAAATATTCTCCTTCTATTTCTTTGTATCTCACTTCTGGAAGGAACAGGGTACATGGCAAGAGCTGCATTTGTAATTGATAAGGTAATGCACAAGGTAGGACTCCATGGTAAGTCCTTTATTCCGATGCTTACTGGTTTTGGATGTTCTGTTCCGGCAATTATGGCTACCCGTACATTAAAAAACAGAGGTGACAGAATAGTTACCATGCTCATTATTCCGTTTATGAGCTGTGGGGCGAAACTGCCTGTGTATATACTGCTCCTGTCTGCATTTTTTGCTCCTGCCGCGGCTGGAAATATACTCTTTGGAATATATATTTTCGGTATCTTTCTGGCTTTAATATCTGCTCTTATATTGAAAAAAGCAGCTTTTCCAGGGCAGTCAGAACCCTTTGTAATGGAACTTCCCCCCTACAGACTACCCGGACTTAAATCTCTCCTTTTCCAGATAATTTTCAAGGTCAAGATGTATCTGAAAAAAGCCGGAACCATTATTCTTGTTGCATCTGTTATTATATGGCTTGCAAGTAATTTTCCGGTAAGCAGTGAAATTACTAAATCCTTTGAAGATCAGATAAGCTTAACAACAGATGTAAATGAGATTTTAGAATTACAAAACAAGGCAGCTGCCGGGCAGCTTGAATACTCTGTTGCCGGAAGATTCGGCAGGATAATAGAACCTGTAATCAAACCACTTGGGTTTGACTGGAAAATTGGTATCGGACTGACTGCAGGTCTGGCAGCAAAAGAAATTGTTGTATCAACCATGAGCACAATATTTGCCCTGGGAGAGCAGAGTGAAGACTCACCTAAACTTGCAACCAGGTTGAGAGAAAAATCCGGTTACTCCCGGGCAACAGCCCTTTCATTGATGGTTTTTGTACTTCTTTACGTCCCGTGTCTTGCAGCAACAGTCATGTTTCATAAAGAAGCCGGTGCATGGAAATGGACAAGATTATTTATTATATACACTATGTCGGTAGCATGGGTTATGTCATTTATCACATACCGGATTGGGTTGATATTTTTATAACCCCCCGTGTTTTATCAGATGGTTCCGGTTCTTTTTATCAAGAATAAATTTTTGAGGCAAAGAACCATCCGGTCCGGTCAGGATACTTCCATCAGCATAGTGAATGGATAAGCAACAGGTTTCTTTCTCTACTGTGAGTTTTGCATAATGAAGAGTGTTTTCCCCATACTGATATCCGAACCACCTGTTATCTGTAGAATAGGAGACCGACGGATCATCTGAATACTCACCATTTTTATCAGATGGTATATGATAGTAGTGAAGATCTGATTCATTAAACTGATCAACCCCTATCCGCCCACTAAAGAAAACATCTCTGTTCCAGGGATGCTGAACAGTTTTTATATTCTTCATCTTTTCTGTTTGAATGTTAAACCATGAATGAGACTCATTTCTAAAAGATCTATGTGTAAAAAGCCTATAGTTACTCTCAAGACTGGCTCCTGAGGATCCAATACAGAAATAGTTTATATAATTTCTTCCAGGCTCATCTTCAGGATTCATCAGGTATCCATTTTCTCCGTATCTATATTTCCAGTGTTCATACAAATGTGCATGCCCCCAAAAAACGGCATCTACATCAAATTTAGACAGTACAGGAAAAATCCATTTTCGAAGCTTAACATCATCAGGGTATTCTCCATTGGTAAGAACAGCCTGATGAAGCACAACAAAAATCCAGTCCGAACCCTTCTTTACTGCATTTTCCAGATCCAGAATAAACCACTGTTTCTGCTCATCAGTCATTTTAGAACTCATTACGGCAGGACCACCATCGTAGGGATCTAAAAATGAGATATGAATATTTCCAATATCCACAGAGTAGTAGCAGCCCTTGTCTCCTGGGAAATCGTAAGGAAAAAATGAACGAAAATTACTGTTTTTATGAAAAATATAATATTCATGATTTCCCGCGACTGTTAAAAAAACTCGTTCTGATGCCATTACCGGAAGAGATTTCATGAGGTTATGCCATGCTTTATCTGAACTGCCAATTTGAACAAGATCACCTAATTGAATAATATAGTCCGGATTTTCCCTGTCTATCTGTTCTGCCATAATACGATTAGTCATAATGGTGTATTCATTTTTAGGCTGGAGATCCCCTGCAATAATAAATTCTACTGCCTTACCGGAATTTTTTATTTCAGCAGTCTGAAAGCTGAATATCTTTCCTCGATTGGAGAGGAAAAACTTCTCTTCTATAGTATAAAAGTAAGAGTTTCCCGGTGAAAGATTATTAATTGTAATAGAATGGTTTTTAGATTTTGGAGAGTAAATAACATGCTCCATATTAGATTCTGATTTCCCCCATAAAAGAGTTGATTCCTTCATGGTTGCAGTTGTCCAGCAAATTGTAATTGAACTTTCAGGATTACCATTCAGAATAAGCCAGGGTCCATCATTCCATGAGTATGTATTTTTAAACATTCTCATACCCAGTGTTGAGCAGCCGATAAGACAGAGGGCGATAATAATAAGCAGAATAATAGTCATAGGTTTCAAGATATCAGGATAATCATATACATAGTAGATGTAAAGGCGGTAGCGGTAGGGGCAGCCACCAGGGTTTACGAAGTAAATCCTGGTGACTGCCCTTACAAGGTCCTAGTTTGCAAAAGGTTTATCAATCAATCCAATAACCCGTTTCACAGCCTGCAGATAATTAATATTCTCAAATCCATCAATACCCACATCCTTCATTGTTTTTAGTATATCTGAAAGTACTGTAGATTCAGAATTAATTGTAACCAGTTTGGCACCGTTAATCCATACATTACCTACTTCACAGATAGTGTCATTTACCATATAACCAAATCTCTGTTTTTCAACTCTTACAGCTCTAAGTGATTTATTTCCACGTACCATTACCATGAATTCATCCAGAGTATAAGTGTCCTTTGTAAGGGCAGGCATATCCACTGCAAAAGCAGGAAAAACTTCTTTTTCAAGAACTTCTTTCGAAATTGGAAACTCCCCCTTCATTAAAGGATTCCACTGTTCAAGACCATCTTTTTCCTGGATAAAAGTCTTGATATCCATCTTCCCACCACGAATTTTTGTATTATTTTTGTCATTTGTTGCAGAAACGATATAGATCTCTTCTGAACGACGTTCCCATACTTTTTCAGGAACCGGTCCGGATAATCTTCCCATCCTGAATGAAGCTTCATCAAACTCTCTTCCAAATGTTCTGAACTCAAAACGGGGATCTGATATTGCCCCTACTTCTAAATTTCCCATATTTACTCCTTCCTTATATAAATATATTTTAAAAAACTACCTGACTAAAAACATTCTGAACAATAAATAATGCGACAAAAGTAACTCCTGCTGCTATCAGAGGCGTAGCAATCCACCCCATACTTATTCTTCCAAGAACTTTTAAATTAAGATTTTTACCACCCTTCGCAATACCAATTCCTATGACAGCTCCAACTATAGATTGAGAACTGGAAACCGGAACCAGAGGAAAAGAAGGCAGATGATTTGAAACAAGAAGATCTTTCAGCCCCTTTGATGCAAATAAAAACAAAACAATAGAACTGGAAAGAACCACAATAAATGCTGTAATAGGAGATAGTTCATATATTCCTGCGCCAACTGTCATCATTACTTTTTTGGAGTAGGTGAACACTCCGACAGCTATAGCCGCTCCTCCGATAAAAAACAGCTGCTGTACACCATTTAAAGATAATACCCCCCCAAAGTTGATATCCGTAAACATTCCGGCTGCGCTCTGAACAAAAACACCCATTACATTTGCAATATTATTGGCACCTAAACTGTAGGAACCAAACGCGCCCGCTGCAAGAAGTGCAAATCTTGTCATTCCATCAAGACGAATCAGATGGACCTTCCAGTGTTTTAAAATAAAGGAAATGATAAAGTAAAGAACAATTGCAACAACTGCCGACAGTATAGGTGAAAATACCCAGGTTCCAAGAATTTTTGTCAGTGCCTTCATATCAATAACTGATCCTGAAAACAGGTTCCACCCAATAATTGCACCTACAATAGCCTGTGAAGTCGAAACCGGCAGTGCAGCCTTTGTCATCCAGAAGACAGAAAGGGCTGCAGCAAGGGCAACTGTGAAGGCTCCTGCAAGTTCATTGATAGCACCCAGCTTACCCAGTGTATGAGAAGCTCCGCCTCCACTTATAACAGCACCCAGAATAACAAAGATACTGCAAACCAAAGCGGCCTTTTTAAAACCAACCATCCTGGTTCCTACTGCTGTCCCCCAGACATTGGCCGCATCATTGGCCCCCAGAGACCACCCTAAAAATAATCCGCTGGATAAAAATATTATTATAGTTGACATCGAAACCTACTTATATGCTTCTTTTAATAGTATAGATATCAAGACGATCTGCAACATCTTCAGCTTCATCTGCCAGGAGGGAAATTCTTTCTGCAAAATATCTCATATGAACCTTCAAGCTTAATCTATCAATAAATTCACCTTCAAAGGCCTTTCGCATTATTCTCTCTTCTATCTTATCCGCTTCATGTTCCCAGAAATGAACCTTCACAAGACAATCCGCTACTTTTGTAATTTCTCTGAAAAAAGCTCTGGCAGCAGATACAAGCTCAGCAACACATTTTGTTGATGCAACAGTAAGCTCAATAAAATCATCTTTCAGTTCCGGCCATATAATTGGTTTTTCAATAGAAAAACGAATCATAACCATTTCTGCTGTGTCGATTACATTATCCATAGTTTCCAGCAATCCAAGGACATCTCCCCTGGCATCAGGAATGAGCAGCTCTTTGTAAAGTTTATATTTAATATCCCGTCTTATCTCATCACTTTCACTTTCCAGTTTTTGAATCTCTAATGTTCTTTTTTCAAAATCTTCCTGTCTGCCATCAAAGTACTCTTTAAGTCCCTGCTCAAAAATTAAACTTGATTTTAAGATATTTTCCAGGTACTTATCTATATTCCCCTCTATGGATTTAGCCCGATTGAATAGCATCTACACTCTCCTGAATTTTCCAATTTCTGATACCATAATAAAATTGTTGAAAGATTTAGTCTAATAAATTATAATTATTACAGTTATAACTTAAACTTATAGTAGGAAATATTCTAATTTCCAGGAGTAATTTCCATGGATCTGTATAAATTAAAGTCGTTCTACACTGTGGCTAAACTAGGCAGCTTCAGTAGAGCAGCCGAAACTCTGTTTCTGACACAACCTGCAGTCAGTGCCCAGATTAAAGACCTTGAATATGAATATAAAACAAAACTGTTTGACCGGGTCGGTAGAAAAATAAAACTTACAAAAGCAGGGGAAACCTTAATAAGCTATGTAAAAAATATTCTTGATATGTACGAAGAATCCCATTTTGCAGTAAATTTACTTAAAGACGCAATGGATGGATCTATAAAACTTGGTGTGAGCGGACTTCCCGGAGCAAGGTTACTGCCGACAATTATCTCTTATTTTAAAAATGACTATCCTGATACCTCCTTCTCTATAAAAACACAAAAATCTGCAGCTGTAGTAGATTCTATTAAACAAAATCAATTTGACATTGGTCTTATTGTCAGCAGTGAATGCAAAATAAACAGACAGGAATTGATAGAAAAGGTCCTTTATAAAGACAGAATTGTTATTGGTGTGAGTAACCAACATCCTCTGGCGACCAGAAAAAGTATAACTGTCAATGAACTGTCAAATATGCCATTAATTGTTTCCCTTAAAAACACTGTTTCAAGACAGGCACTGGACAAATTATTTCATCAGTACTCAATTCCATTTAAAATAGCC
>CBDVAD010000187.1:0-7227 GCA_965371875.1 uncultured bacterium | reverse complement strand
AATCTACCTGAATTTAAAAATCTATCGGAAAGTATGTCTTCTGTTGCATTTCAAGGTCCAAAATCAACTGAATATCTTGCAGAGATGGCTGGTAAAGAAGTTAATGATATTGACTTCTTCTATTTTAGAGATGATCTGAAAATAAATGGAATTAACTGTATTATTTCACGAACCGGTTACACAGGTGAAGTTGGATTTGAAATCTATGTTGATAGAAAAGATGCTCCTGCTGTCTGGTCCTATATTCTTGAAACAACAAAAGATAAAGGTGTGCTGCCCATTGGCTTAGGTGCCAGAGATACACTTAGGTTTGAATCAAAACTTCCCTTGTATGGCCATGAATTAACTAAGGATATTAGTCCTTTGGAAGCCAATCTCGGTTATTTTATAGATCTCGAAAATGGTGACTTTTGCGGTAAGGATGCTCTGGTAAAACAAAAGCGGGATGGAATCCCCAGATCTCTGCGTGGTTGCGAGATGGTTGATAAGGGTATTCCACGAGAAGGATATAAAGTTTTTCTTAATGGAAAAGAAGTCGGACATGTTACCAGTGGAACAAAATCACCAATGTTAAATAAATTTTGCGGTCTTGTTTTAATTAAACGGGATTTAGGATTAAAACTTGGTGATGAAATACAAATAGACATTAAGGGGAAGTTGAAAACAGCAAGACTTGTAAAAACCCCTTTTTATAAAAATATTTAAGGAGATAATTATGAATATACCTGGAGATTTGAAGTACACAGAAGGACACGAATGGGTAAGAGTTGAAGGTAATGTTGCTTACATTGGGATTTCAGATCATGCTCAGCATGAACTGGGAGACATTGTTTATGTAGAACTACCGGAGATTGATACAGAAATTGACAGTCAGGAAGAAGCCACTAATATTGAATCTGTAAAAGCGGCAGCTCCGGTTTACTCTCCTGTTTCAGGTACAATTGTAAAAATCAATGAAGATCTTGAAGATAATTCAGAGCTTATAAACTCAGATGCATATGGTTCATATATTTTTGCAGTCGAAATGTCAGATCCGTCTGAACTTGATGGTTTAATGAATGCTGATGCATATAAAGATTTTCTCGAAAAGGAGTAATAATGTTTTCATACCTACCCCAGACTGAAAAAGACATCCAGGAGATGTTAAAAGTCATTGGTGTGGATTCCATTGATGAACTTTTTAAGGATATACCTGAAGAAATTCTTCAAAAAACACCATTGAATATACCTAAGGGTATTGCAGAATATGAAGTTTCCAAACGAATGGCAGAACTTGCACAAAAGAACAGACAGGGTCTTTCTTTTATGGGCAGCGGATCATATGATCATATAATACCTTCTGTAGTTGGACATGTTCTTCAAATGCCAAACTTTTATACAGCTTATACTCCTTATCAGGCAGAAATATCACAGGGAATACTTCAATCAATTTTTGAATTTCAAACTTTAATTTGTGAACTTACAGGCATGGAAGTTTCAAATGCTTCTTTATATGATGATCATACTGCGGCAAGTGAAGCCATAACTATGGCTGTGAATACAAGGAAAAAAGCTCATAGAATATTAGTTTCTGGAACAATTCATCCTAATACCAGAGCTGTAATTGATACTTTCTTTTCTGATATTCCTGTGGAAATAGAAGAGATTAAAACTGAGAATTATGTTACTTCTCTGGATGCATTAAAAGATACAATAGATGAATCAGTGGCTGCAGTTTTAATTCAAACTCCCAATTTTTATGGTTGGGCGGAAGATCTTACCGGTCTTGCAGATCTTGTACATGATAATAAAGCTCTTTTAATAATATCAAGCAATCCTATGTCACTGGGCGTTTTGAAATCACAGGCTGACTGGGGCGCTGATATTGCTATTGGTGGTACACAACCTTTTGGTCTCTCAACTTATTTTGGAGGTCCTTCAGTAGGATATATATCAACTGGAACAAAGCTTACCCGTAAAATGCCAGGTAGAATTGTCGGTCAGACAAAGGATGTTGATGGACAACGTGCATTTGTTCTTACTCTTCAGGCTCGTGAACAGCATATAAAACGTGAACGTGCCACTTCAAATATATGCTCAAATCAGGCTCTTGCTGCCATGGGCAGTGGTATCTATCTGTCTACTGTAGGATGGAAAGGTTTGAAAGAAGCTGCATCTCAAAGCTTTCAGAAAGCTCATTATCTTTATAAAAGATTAACTGAAGAACTTGGATTGAAGGCTCTTGCAGAACAGGACTTTTTTAATGAATTTACTCTTGTTATACCGGATGCTGATAAAGTTCTTACAGATATGGAATCCCAGGGTATATTTGCCGGTGTCGGACTGGGACAGTTTTTTTCTGATCTTAAAGATGCAGTAACTATCGCTGTTACTGAAAAAAGAACCAAAGAAGAGATGGATGCATATGTTGATCTTATGAAGAGGGTATTAAAATGAGTAGTAAACTGATTTTTGAAATGTCATCAGTCGGCAGAACCGGCTATCGTTTCCCTGACATAGATGTCCCTGTATTACCCATAAAGGATCAGATAAAATCTTCTTTGTTAAGAGAAAGTGTACCTGTTTTACCGGAAGTTTCCGAGGTTGATATAATTAGACATTACAACAGCCTTTCCAAGAAGAACTTTGGAGTAGATGCAGGTTTTTATCCACTGGGATCATGTACTATGAAGTACAATCCAAAAATTAATGAAGATGTAGGCAAGCTGTCCGGATTTACCGGCATACATCCATTACAGTCAGAAGAGAGTGTCCAGGGATATCTTGAGATGTTATATGAGACAACCAATAGTCTTTGTGAAATAACAGGAATGAAATGGGGAACTCTTCAACCCTTTGCCGGTGCTCATGGTGAATATACCGGAATGAAATTGTTTAAGGCGTATCATAAAAAAAAGGGAGATACAAAAAGAAATATAATTCTTGTTCCAAGCTCTGCTCATGGTACAAATCCATCTTCCGCAAGAATTTCAGGTTTTCAGGTTCAGGAAATAACAGCCGATGACAGGGGTCTTGTTTCTATTGAAAATCTTAAAGAACACTTAACTGATGAAGTTGCTGGTATTATGCTTACAAATCCTAATACCCTGGGTCTTTTTGAAAAGGACATAATAGAGATTGCTCGTCTTGTTCATGAAGCAGGAGGACTACTGTATTATGATGGGGCCAATATGAATGCCATTATGGGTAAGGTCAGGCCTGGAGATATGGGATTTGATGTAATTCACCTAAATCTTCATAAGACAATGTCAACACCACATGGTGGTGGTGGGCCAGGTGCCGGACCAGTATTTGTATCTGAAAGACTTGTAGAGTTTTTACCTACTCCGGATATTAAGAAAGATGGTGAAAACTATTCTTTTGAATATAATTTACCTAACTCAATGGGGAGAGTTTCTGGTTTTTTTGGTAATATGGCAGTGTTGGTAAGAGCATATGCATATATTATTACAATGGGGAGTGACGGTCTCCAAAAAGCTTCAGAATATGCTGTACTTAACGCAAATTATCTTAAAGAGAAACTGAGATCTACTTACCATTTGTATTATGATAATGTCTGCATGCATGAATTTGTTCTCTCTGCAAAAAAAATGAAGGAAGAATTCGGCATATCCGCTCTTGATGTTGCAAAGGGACTTTTGGATTATGGAGTTCATCCTCCTACAATTTATTTCCCTTTGATTGTACCGGAAGCAATCATGATTGAACCTACTGAGACAGAGTCTAAAGAGACTTTAGATAGTTTTGTAGATGCTATGATAGAAATTTACAGGAAAGCTAAAGAAAATCCTGATGAGCTTCATGAGGCACCTGTTAAAGCTGCAGTACGACGGGTAGATGAAGTCCTCGCTGCAAAACAGCCAATACTTAAATGGCAGCCTGAATAGAAGTAGGGGCGAACGGCTGTTCGCCCCTACTTTATTTCCTATTTAAATATTTATTAAAAAAGTATATTATGGTATAGGTTAACATATTGATGCAGCCTAAGGAGTAATTATGATTGATTTAAGCACTTCGTATATGGGTATTTCTCTTGGTAATCCAGTCATAGCAGCCAGTTCAAGCTTAACATCATCTATTGATGGTGTAAAAAAATGTGAAGATGCAGGTGCTGGTGCTGTTGTTCTGAAGTCTTTATTTGAAGAGCAGATTACAATAGATAAAAATAGAATGATTGGAGATATGAGCTTCGATGCATATACCGATGCATATGATTTTTTTAATGCAGCGAGTACCGATTATTACCTGGATGAGTACCTTGGCCTTGTAGAGGAATCAAAAGAGGCTCTTTCAATTCCTGTAATCGCAAGTATTAATTGTGTATCATCAGGGCAATGGACAGATTATGCTGAGAGATTTGAAAACATTGGTGCAGACGCTCTGGAATTAAATATGTTTATTCTTCCCTCAAATATTACAACAACGGGTACCAGTATAGAAGAAAACTACTTGAAGATACTTTCAGACGTCAAAAAAAATATTAAGATACCTGTTTCAATAAAGATTGGTTATCATTTTTCAGGGATGGGGAATTTTATAAACACCGCTGCAAAAAATGGAGCAAATGGTATAGTCCTCTTTAACCGGTTTTATAAGATTGACATCGATATTGAGGATATAGCTCTTAAATCTTCTCCACTTTTCAGTGACCCCTCTGAAATACATCTGGCTCTGCAGTGGATTGCCCTTATGTCCGGTGAAGTTCCTGCAGATTTTTCAGCCGCAACTGGTATACATGATGGAGAAAGTGTAATAAAGCATCTTCTTGCCGGTGCAAAGTCGGTACAGTTATGTTCCACTCTCCTTAAAAATGGTGTTAGTCGTATCACGGACATTAAAACACAAATTGAATCATGGATGGAAAAAAAGGAGTATGGGAAGATTGCTGATTTTAACGGAATCCTGAGTCAGGGAAACAGCACTCATCCTGAAGCATACGAGCGCTCCCAGTTTATTAAATCGGTCGTAGGCTTATACTAATGGATTTTGATGATATCAGGCCATACACAGATGATGAGGTTGCCTCAGTTTTAAAGAGAATAACAGGGAATAAATGGGTTTTGGAGGGAGTCCGGAATGCTTACTTCTCAAAACTTCCAAAAGTCTTTAATAAATATATTGAAAAAATTATACATCTTTTTTTGGTGTTTAAAACTTCAGGGATTAAAACTACAGATCAGTTCAGGGAGAAAATATCATTAAATATACTTGTAAAAAATCTTGTCAAAGATACAACAGCAGGGATTAGTTATACAGGTCTGGAAAATCTTGATTTAAATAAAAGTTATATTTTTATCTCTAATCACAGAGACATTGTACTTGACCCTGCTTTTATGATTAGCACTTTATACTACTATGGTTTTAATTTCCCTCAGATTGCTTTTGGCGATAATTTGATGCTTAATGATATTGTTGAAGATATTATCAGGATCAATAATGGGATAATAGTAAAAAGAAATCTTCCAATGAGAGAACAGATAGGGGAATCTTTAAAGCTTTCTGCATATATGTGCAGTGTAATTGAAAAAGGAACTTCTATCTGGATTGCACAAAGAGAGGGGCGTGCAAAGGATGGTCTTGATAAAACTAATCCGGCAGTTTTAAAGATGATCTATCTAAATAAGCGAAAAGAATTAAGTTTTACTGAATTCCTTGAAAAATACCCAATTGTGCCTGTTTCTATCTCTTATGAGTATGATCCTCTCGACCGTGCCAAAGGTTGGTCGATTTACAGAAAAAGAATCCATGGTTCACATATTAAACGTAAATATGAAGATCTTATTCACATGGCCAGTGGTCTGAAGGGATATAAAGGAAAGGTCAATTTATCATTTTCTGAACCACTTACCGGTAAATTTAAAAATGAAACAGTTGCAGCTGCAGCCCTTGACGAAAAAATACATAGAAGCTATAGACTCTGGAAAACTAATTATATTTCATATGATTTGCTTAATAAATGCAGAAAGTATGATAATAAGTATACAAATAATGATGTTGAAAAATTTCTTAACAGGTATAAACGGCTTTCTTCAGAAGTTAGAGATATAGTATTAGAGTCATATGCAAACCCTGTAACAAGTTATGAAAATTATATTTCCGGGAAGTAATTTATTGCTATGTCTTTGATCCACAGGATTACGCTTCTTATTTATACTGTATTCATGATTTTTCTAATTTCCTGCAGTGGAGCAGTGCCTGAGATCGGACAGCTTGTCTGGCAGGTTAATTTTTTACGAACTCCATCAGAATCGACAGTGCATCAGGAACTTTCTGTTTTTCTACTAATAGAAGATGAAGATGGTATAGCAGATATAGAATATATATATCTAATACATGATGAGTCGGAGTTATTCTGGAAGTTAAATTCAGCTGACTGGACAAGGAAGGTTCTTGGTGGTAAAAATTGGATTGGTTCCAATAGTATTAGAATGAATGACCGGTCAACTTTACCCTCTGGAAATTATAGACTTGTTGTAATTGATAAGGCCGGAGAAAGAGATTCAAGGGAATTTAATATTTCAAAAAGCATGCTGAATACTAAGAATAGCGAATATTTACCACGGTTGATGATTGATTCAAACATTGTGATTGAATCAAAATTTTCTGATAATACTTTATGGATATATGATGAAAAAATGGAAATCTTAAAAAATATAAAAATAGAAAATGGAAAAATAAGTATGGATATAATTAATAATGATACATCAAATAAAGCCCAATGGGTAAGTATTTATTCATTTGATGCAGAAAAAGGAATTGGTTTAATTATGGGGCCGTATTCTCTTAAAGACTAATAGCTCGTATAAAATTAGGAGTTCAGGGAAATATTTTTTTTAAAAGATTAATAAACTGCTGAAAATATGATTTTCCATATTTTGTTGAAAAGTTAACTGCTGCATCCTGTAGAGAGAAATTATCATCATTTCTGTTTTTTAGCTCATCCCAGTGTTTAATTATCCACATATAGAGATCCCCTTCTGTTCGACCGGGGAATCTTCCTAGTATATGTTCTGCTTTTACTATACTTACTATTGGTTTATAAAGATTTTTATACCATGAGTTCCCGGCAACAACAAAAGGGATTTCTTCTGTTTTATTTTCATTAAGAAAATATTTATGACCCTGTATATGTCTTAGTATTTCATAAAATCTACCTGTTGCAGTAAAATCGATATTGTTTGGATCTATTATTTTACCCAGTTCCGTGTTTTCGAAAACTCTCTCTTT
>CBDVAD010000186.1:0-7239 GCA_965371875.1 uncultured bacterium | reverse complement strand
TAAGCTTTATAAGCTGCATCAATGGCAGAATCGGTTTCCCATGTTTTTGCAGTATCCAGGAGATGTGCTTCAGTTTCAATTACTGCTCCAACTCCTTCTACCTTGGAGATACCGAAGTTCCATCCATATTTGATTGATCTTGCGGAAACACCTGCAACATTCAGAAGAACTACTGCCTGTCCTGCAGTCTGTCCTGAGTAACAGTGGATATAAACATCTTTATCTCTTGGAATATATTTAAGCTGATTATAAAGTTCCATACCCCATGGTACATTTACTGCACCCTTAAGGTGGCCTTTGGCATAATCTTCAGGTTTTCGTATATCCAGAAGGACCATATCTTCACCGGCTGCTACCATAGCAACCATATCTGCCTGGGCTATCATATGGTTGTTGTCCGGCTTATTTTCGAAATATGCATTAACAGCATCTTCCAGGGTAGTATCTGCAACTTCTACTGCAGGAGCTGCTGCAACTGGTGCTTCCTTCGGGGTGCATGAGATAAAAAGGCTTGATGTCAGTAAACAGATTGCAAGTAATGTGAATAGCAATTTTTTCATTCTTTTCTCCATTTATTTTTCTTTGTAGACTAAGATGGGTTCCCGGCACTACGTGCCGCCCATTTTATCTTTTATGAGTTATCAGATGAATCTATCTGAAAAACTTCTGATTCCGGTTTAAAAACAGGGTTCGCCGGACTGGCCGACCATTCCAGCCAGGCACCGTCATATAATTTCAGATTTCTGTAACCTGCATCATAAAGAGCCAAATATGTCTGGGCACCTCTCACTGATGTTTTACAAAACATAATTACAGTGTCATCAATGTTAATATTTGTTTCCTGATAACTATTCCTGATTTGTCTTGCAGGCCTGTATCTCTGATCTGAAAAATTATTACTAATATAGTCAATTGGAATCGAACCGGGAATTGTTCCCCCGTTGTATTCCTCTAAGGATCTCGTATCAATAATAACTGTATTTTCATCAGGGGTATTGATCTGGTTCTTTATATCTCTTTTTACTGCCAGCATTTCGCTTTTCAATGCAGATGCATTAAATGAACCTTTAGAAAAATTTGGTGCAGCAGTAGATACAGTCATTCCTTTTTTTATTAATGCTGCCATCCCGCCGCTTACTACTTTAACCATATCGTGTCCATAGATTTTAAAAGTCCACCATAGTCTGGCACTGTCCATATTTTGATTGGAGTCATACACAACGACAGTTGATGTGTTTGAAATGCCATTTTCTCCCATGGCTTTTTCAAATTGTTCCGGTGAGCAGAGCATATTAGGATAAGGAGAATTTACTATAATATCTGCCCTGGATACATTTACGGCATTTCCCAGATGGCCTTTTTTATAATCCATAGAAGATCGTGCATCAACCAGAATGACATCGTTTTCTGCAATTAGAGCAATAGCTTCTTTTGCAGAGATTATCTCTGTTCCCATCTCTACTGAGGTCTTTAATCCGCACCCTGCAAGAATAAAAAGTGTCAGCAATAATATTATAACTGATCTGGTCTTCATCCTTTTCTCCTTATTTCGGTAAATAAAGATTAGTTATTTAATAATCATTATTTCACAATAAAATTATAACAAAATTAAAAAAATCATTACTGTCACAATAATAGGGGGTAAAGAGTTATATTGTCAAGTCTAAAGACAAAAAAATAAAGTTTCAAATTTAGATTCTCGTTCAGTTAAATAAATGCTATAAATAGAAAACGTAAGAATTGAACAATGGAGATCAAAGATCAGTGAAATATGCTTTAAAAAATCTTGAGCTGATAGAAGAAAAAAATGCTGTTATGCCAGTTACTCAGCGGGAACTTTTTTCAAGTTTCGGTGTATATGAATCTATAAAAGTGGTTAATGGAAAAGTTGAACATGTGCTTGATCATATTACCCGGCTCTTTGAGTCTGCAAGGATTCTAAAACTGGAGCATAATTTTAAAATTGATGATGTTGCTGCGAGTCTTGATAAACTTATTGAAGCTAATGGGGACCGGAAGGTTTCCCTCAAGCTGCAGCTGATAGGAGGTAAAGATCCCTCCCTTTTTGCTTTTACCACGGATCTTCCTGTTTATCCCCCTGAATTTTACACTGATGGTGTTAAGGTTATCAGCTATAATGGTGAAAGAATTTTCCCTCATGCTAAGTCAAACTGCCTGCTTCTTAATTATATGGCTGCCAGAGAGGCCATATCAGCAGATGCATTGGATGCGATTCTTGTTGACAGGTCGGGATATGCTCTGGAAGGATCCAGAAGTAACCTTTTTGCAGTTAAAGAGAATACAATAATAACTTCCGAAGATGATGTACTTTATGGAGTAACAAGGAAACGTACCCTTGCTATAGCCCGGGATCTTGGTTTTATTATCGATTTCAAAAAAATCTCTTTGTTTGATATAAAACAAGGCAGTTTTGATGAAATTTTTATAACAAGTACAAGTATGGGTGCTATACCTGTTAGTACAATAGATGATATAAAGATAGGGAGTAGTTTTCCAGTGACTTCCCTTATCAATAAAAATCTCCTATAATTGAGTAGTATGGAAGAGAAAATAGTTCTCAGAGAACCCACTATTGTAATCCCTTTTGCCGGAGCCTGCAGCTCCGCTTTGTGTCAGGATGTTTTTGTTTATCTTCGTCCGGAAAGTAACGGGATTAAGGTAGAGAGTGCTCTGATGAAAGGTGTCAGTAAGGTACCGGATTGGGAGAATAATATAAATTTGGTATATCTTGCAAACCTTCCCGGTGATTTTCTTAACAACCGGGGTGTAATTGAACAGCATTACCAGACTCGTGTGAAGTTCGCACAAAAAGGTAAGAGTCTGTTTACACCATTTATGGGAAGAGTTTTTTCAATGCACTATAAAACTGATTTTGAAGAAGCTGAAGTTGTAAGTGCTTTTAAGGCGCTTTCTCTTCTTGGGTTGAGTGAGGAGGAATTATTCAGCCTCTGGGTCGATGAAGACGATATGCTGACTGTTAACGGGCAGACAGTAAAAAGAGTTGGCAAGTATTTTATTGTTAATAGTGATATTCCGGCTATTCTTCATAAAAATAATGAAAAAACTGATATTGCTGTAATGATTTTTCGTACAGTTTTCTGGGGCAGAGATTTTTATAATGTTATCCAAAAGATGACAGAGGTCCTTTTGGAGGAGGAAATTCTCCATTCCAGGAGTCAGTTCAGTCATGTGTTTCATTACTCAAAGGGACCTTTTGAACAGATTCTTGATGCTGTGGGTTTCCTTTATGATTCAACTGGAAATCATCTTCCTCTGCAAAGCATAAGGTTTTATAATTTCCTGTTGGAAAAGGGGCTTACTCCTGAGGAAATTGACCATTTTATAAGACAGCCCCTTCTTCAGTTTAGAAATATTGAAGGAGATATTGAAGAAAAATCAATCTTCCAGGTGACAAAGGATTTAAGTTATGAAGAGTCATGGAGGATTATTAGATCAGCAACCGCTCAGGTTTTGCTGTAATAGACTATAATCAAAGAGTTAAAATGAAATTTACAGAGTTTAATTTACATGAAAATGTCCTTAAGGGGATAGAGAATGCCGGATTTAAAGAAGCTATGCCTGTACAGGAAAAAACAATAATTGAGACCCTGGCGGGTAAAGATGTGGGTGTTCAGTCTCAGACTGGTTCTGGTAAGACGGCCGCCTTTCTGATACCTCTTCTTCAGTACTATTCTGAAACAGAAAAAGAAAACAGAAAAAAAACCCTTATAATTGCGCCGACAAGGGAGCTGGTTGTTCAGATTGAGAATGAAGTCAAACTTCTGGGCATTGCTGTTGATATAAAAGCAGGTAGTTTTTTTGGTGGTATAGGGTATGGAAAACAGGAAGATCTTGTAAAGCGCGGGGTGGATATAATAATTGGAACACCTGGACGTTTAATTGATTTTGGAAAATCCGGAAAAATAAATTTCCATGATTTCGGTCATGTTGTAATTGATGAGGCCGACAGATTGTTTGATATGGGTTTTTATCCGGATATTAAGCAGATGATGAAGATGATGGTTCCTCCTAATGAGAGACGTACAATGCTTTTTAGCGCCACATTAAGCACTAAAGTTATGAATTTAGCATGGGAGTATATGAATAACCCTGTAACGGTTGAAATCGAAGCAGAGAGTATTACTGTAAATGAGATTAATCAGAGCCTCTTTCATGTAAGCACAAGTGAAAAAATGTCTCTCCTTCTCGGTGTTCTAAAGAAAGAAAATCCGTCCAGTGCTATTATTTTTACAAATACAAAGTATGCTGCAGTGGAACTCACAGAGAGATTAAAAGTCAACGGATATGACGTTCATTACATTATGGGTGATCTGCCCCAGCGAAAACGCCTTGCTGTAATAAACAAAGTTAAATCCGGTGAGGTTAAATTTCTTGTTGCTACTGATGTTGCAGCGAGAGGTCTTCATGTGAATGATCTTGATATGGTTGTAAATTATGATATACCAGAGGATTTTGAAAATTATGTCCACAGGATAGGCCGTACTGCCAGAGCTGGAAAATCGGGAAGAGCAGTAACCTTTGCCTGTGAGAAGTTTGTTTATGGTCTTGAAGCTATTGAGAAATATATAAACATGAAGATCCCTGTAGAATGGCCTGAAAAAGAGATGTTTCTGGAAGATAAGAGTGTCGGGATGAATTTTTATCGTGAAAAACAGGCTGCTGTGAATCCTTCTGGGAAAAAACCCTATGATAACAGAGGGAGTCGAGGAGGTCATCGAGGGGGTCCAGGTCGAGGTGCTCCCCGTGGGAACGGACGTTCTCATCAGCAAAGACGTAGTCCTCAAAGTAGTTCAGTAAGAAAAGACCATCCAAAAAAAGAGCAGTCGAAAAAAGATTTCCGAAATGAAAGAAATAAAGATCAGCAAAGAACAAATTCCAGTATTAAAAACAGACGGGCCGGATCTTCCGGTAGTCAGACACAAAAAAATATTATTCCAAAGAGTTCAAATCGAAACAGGCAGCCCCAAAATAGAAATAATAATGTTCCATTAAAACTAACAAGAAGCAGTACCGATAAAGAGCGGCTTGCATACTACAGAAGTAAGTATGGAGAAGATTTTAAACTGGATTCTTCTACTAATAATTCCGGATCATCTTCCAGGAAGCAAAATAAGAAAAAAGAGAGTTTCTTTGGAAAGCTGTTTGGAACTAAAGGTAAAAAGAAGTAATGGCTAAAATTAAAATAATCCTTAATCCAGTATCCGGAATGGGGAATGGTGCAAAGCAGCTTCCTGTTATTAGGGAAATATTTGATAATTCGGGGTTGGAATATGATATTACAGTTACAGAAAAGGTTTGGGATGCAGCATTGGCTGCTGAGAAAGCTGTAGTTGAAGGATATTCCGGTGTAGTTTCTGCCGGGGGTGATGGTACCTCTAATGAGGTAATAAACGGACTTATGGCTGCCGGTAAGGTTGCATACCCGAGCAGGAAGCTTGCTTCCGACCAGGGGGCAGCAGGTGTAAAGCTTCCCTCATTCGGTGTTCTCCCTGTTGGACGGGGAAATGATTTTGCATATGGTGCGGGGGTTCCTTCCTCTTTGTCAAAGGCATCAGAACTTATTATTTCTCAGAATACATCAACCCTTGATGTAGGGTTTATTATCGGGGGTGATTATCCCGAGGGTCGATATTTTGGTAATGGGATTGGAATAGGTTTTGACACCATGGTGGGTCTTGAAGCTGCTAAGCTTAAGTTTATCCATGGACCCATTACCTATGCCTGGGGCGCTATTGTAACTCTCTTTAAATATCCCAGGGCCCCTGAACTCAAGGTGACTTATAATGGAAGTACACAGACTGTACATTCAAGTCAGGTTTCTATATTAAATGGCAGTAGAATGGGGGGTACTTTTTTTATGGCTCCTGAAGGAAAGGTCGATGATGGTGTTTTTGATCTTTGTATGCCTGTCAAACATATAAGCAGACTTAAAATGGTAAAATTAATGCTTCAATATACAAAGGGAACCCAGTCTGTTAACCCTGTAATTACAATGGCAAAGTCAGTTGAGTTTAGAGTTGAGGCTGTAACGGGCAGTTTGGTTTGTCATGCAGATGGTGAGACTATTTGTATAGATGGTAAAGAGCTTAAAATTGAGTGTATTCCTGGTGCGCTACGGATTTATTCTGATGGAGGGAAAGATAATTGAATCTTGCAGGAAAATTAGTAACAAAAATTATTAAAGGAATGATAGATTCAAGATGCCGGATTGATGATAGAGAACTTGAAAAAATTCCCTTCAAAGGACCGGCTATTATTATTTTCAATCATACGAATTTTCTGGAAGTTCCCCTTTTATATACCCATCTCATACCACGTTCTGTTGTTGGCCTGGCAAAAGCGGAAAGCTGGAAAATTCCATTGTATGGTTTTTTAGCAAGACAGTGGGAAGCTATTCCAATTAAGCGTGGAACAGCTGCTATGAGTTCATTTAGAAAAATATCAGAAGTTATGAAACAGGGTAAAATACTGGTTCTTTCTCCTGAAGGAAGCAGGAATATTACTGGTGTTCTTAAAAAAGCCTATCCTGGGATTATAACTATGGCAATGCAAAATAATGTTCCAATAATCCCTGTTGCTCATTATGGCAGTGAGAATTTCTGGGCTAATATGAAGAGATTAAAAAAAACTGATTTCATATTAAGGGTTGGGAAACCTTTCTATATTGAGCCCGGAACAGAAAAAATCTCCGGAAATATCAGAAAGGATATTCTTTTTGCAGTAATGAGTCAGCTCGCAAAAATTCTTCCAGAAGAGTACAGGGGAGAATATTCTGATATAGCTTCAGCTAAAGAACAGTATCTCCGATTTCTGGATGAAGGAACCTACAGTCTGGATTCTCCGGAACCGGTATGGCAGAAATAAAAAAATACATAATTGCAGTAGACGCCGGAGGTTCCAGTATCCGTGCGTTTTTATTTGATGTTCAGGGCCAGATTATAGGAAGAGAACAGGTAAAGACAGAGATTATTGCTCCTGAACCCGGCGCTATAGAACATGATCCTGAAGAACAGTGGAAACAATTCCTTACTGCTGTCAATAATCTTCTAAGAACCTGTAATGTTAAATCTTCTGAAATTGCTTCAATAGGGATCAGTGTTCAGAGAGGAACTTTTACCCTTTGGGATAAAAAAGGAGATACCTGCTGTAATTTTATCAGCTGGTCAGATATTCGGGCTGCTGAAACTACAGCAGCAA
>CBDVAD010000185.1:0-7244 GCA_965371875.1 uncultured bacterium | reverse complement strand
ATAATTATAGTTGAATCAGGTCCGAAGATTGCTTTTAAATCTGAGCCGGTATTTAAGCCGGATACCAAATCTGATTTTAAACCTGCCCGGGAAGAGGAGATTATTAATCCACCCGGCAGTCCCTTTATCGAAATCCTGTCTCCGGGAAACCGTTCATTTTATACAAAGAAAGTTCAGATTGAAGGTAAAATTGCCAATTCTGTGAACGATTCTGAATCAGTTAGCCAAATTGGAACAGTTACCTGGGAAATAGAAGGTGAAAAAGAACCCGAGGAACTTGTTTTTGGGAGCGATGGTATATTTTTTCTAAGTTTTTCTGCCGATACCTACTCAGGTCTTTTGAATATCCTGTTCAGGGCGGAAGGATCAGAAGATTTGATTGCCCGGGAAAGACTTGTTCTTTATGACGGTAATGTCCAGCCCAGACTGACTCTCAAATCTCCGGAAAATGATGGTAATTATGGCGCTGCACTGCGCATATCCGGAACTGTTTTCGATCCATCAGCTGCAGATCTGGGACTGACCGGCCCCGCCGGTATGGAATATTCCCTTTTCCCTGTGGATACTTCATCTACAGGGAAACAAATATCCGGGATCATCCATGTTAATTCCAATGGCAGCTTTTCCGAGGTTATCTTTTCAAGCGATTTTTCTGGAGAACAGTTGTTAACGATAACTGTACATGGCAGAAATGGCAGAACCATAGAATCATCCATAACCATAGTAGAATCTATGAGTGATATTCCGGGATTCAAAGCCGTGCAGGAGGATGATGGAGTTAAACTTTTCTGGGACAGCTTCCCGGGTGTTGAGAAATACAATCTGTTTTACACAGATGCTGGAATTGATCCTTCCCATGATGATGGAAATGTTTTTCCTGTTGTTGAATCTCCTGTTCTTATCCAAAACCTGAGAGAAGGATTTCTTCATCGTTTTCAACTGGAAGCAGTTCTTTCTGAAACAGATGAATCAGAAGAGGGAACTTTCCGATCTGGGATAGCAGAGATGATTCTTTTAAAACCAGACACATTGAAACCTGCTATAACCTCCGGCTATCAGCAGATTAGTCTTGAATGGGCGAATATCCCTGGAACAGAAAGGTTTGATATTCTTAGATCTGAAAATGATTCAGGCTCCTACAGGATAATCGAGAAGGAAATCAACAGTACCAGCTATATAGACAGGGATGTTGTTTACGGAAAATCTTATCTCTATCAGATACGTCCCTCCCTCGAGGGAAGTCTGGGCAGTACCGCTGTAATTGCAGAGAGCCTTCCCTTTCCTGAAGAAAAAACTGCAGTTATCGGGGAGTTTAGAAGTTCCAATCTTCAGGATATTGAGGTTGCAGGCAGTTATATATTTCTGGCTAATGGTACAAGTGGAATGAGAATAATAGACAATGATGACCCTGTCAGACCTTTGGAAGTTGGCCGATACCCATCTGAAGATACAAAAGATATTGTAATCAGAGGTGAAAGGGCCTATATTGCGGATGGTTTCCGGGGAATAAAGATTCTGGATATTAATGATCCTGGAAATCCGATTCTTCTTGGTTCCAGAAAAACAATTGATGCCACCAGTCTTGCACTTATGGAGGATACTGTCTTTATAGCCGATGGTGAAGCAGGAATAAAGATTATTGATATCTCTTCTGAAAGGCGCCCTTCACGAACAGGCACTCTCAAAACAGTTTTTGCCAAAGATCTTGTAATCCGGGGCTCAGAGTTATTTATTGCTGATGGACCCGGCGGATTTAAGATTGTTGATATTTCCGGTTCACCGAATTTGGAACTGATTAGTACTTTAAATTGTGAAGATGCTGTGGCTGTTGATTTTGATAATGGTACTGCATATATTGCTGATAGTGGTTTTGGAGTAAGAATAATCAATGTCTCAGATTCCGGTAATCCCGTAGAAATAGGGAATATATCTATAAATAGTATCTCTGATATTCTGGTAAGCGAAAATTATTTATTTGCAAGTAATCTTACCCATGGACTTCTAATTTACGAAATATCTGATCCTCTTCACCCGGTTCTTTTCGACAATGTCAAAATTGATGGTGCCTCGGCGTTAACTTTGAATGAGGGTGTTATTTATCTGACAGATCAGGACGGTTTCAAAACTGTAAAAAGCTTTACTACAGGACGATCCTTTGTTATTGCAGAGTACCAGACAGATGGTAATACCTATGATCTTACATATATCGATAAAACCCTTTATCTTGCCGATCACCGGAACGGTGTAAAGATTGTTGATGTTTCCAGCCCCACCGACAGCAGTAGTTTTCAGGTTACCAATGAACTTGATACCAGTTATGCTGAGTCTGTTGTTGGTTATGGATCAAGACTGCTTATTGCTGATGGTGAAGGTGGTCTTGTTATGGGTGATATTACCTATTCGGATGACGGCAGTCAGCAGATTGAAATTCAGGAATCTGTAGATCTGCCAGGTATTACAAAATCCCTGGCAGTTTATGGTGACACAGCTTATATAGCAGCCCGGGAAGAGGGAATGCATCTGTTAAATCTGGAGACCCGGGAAATTAGTTCTGTGTTTACCGGAGGATCAGTACAGGAAATTGCAGTAGATGATGCGTTTATATATATAGCAGATGGAATTGGCGGATTAAAGATCTACAACAACAGAGGGGATGAAAAACCTGAACTTCTTTCTACAGTTTCTCTTCCAAGTGTAAGCACTGTAGCCATAGTAAATAATTATGTGGTTGCAGGCGGCCGTGATGGTTTATCTGTAATTGACATGTCAAACCCGGAAGATCCTGCAGTAATCTCATCATATTCTGCAGGGTGGATTGAAGATATCTATCTTGAACCCGGATATATTTATGCGGCTGCTGGGAATGAAGGTTTGTTTGTACTGGATATGAAAAAACCGGAAGAACTTGTTCTTGTCAGCAGCTGTGAGGATGTTTATGCCGTTGGTGTTGAGGTGGAAAAAGACCTTGCCTTTGTTGCTGATGTGGATGGGTTTAAAGTTGTCAAAATATTAATTCCATCCTGGTTGAGGTAGAGACGCACGACTGTGTGTCTCTACGTACAATTCATATCTCTATGCAAAATCATCCATCAACAGGAACAGAGATTGCAGTAGTTTATATCAATCTATTGTATATATAGTATTCGAACATCGGATCCTGCAGGTAATACCGCCTACCCCCCTTATCAATTACATCCTTATTTACCAACCCTTCAACTGCTTTTTTAAGTATGGAGCTATTCAGATTAAACTGATCCATTGTCTTTCCTTCATAGAGATTATCACCTTTAGCTACAATAATTAGTTTAAGAGCTTTCCGCTGATTTAAGCTTAGATTCTCCCATTCCTGAATGAAAAGATCTTCTTCCCGGTCCAAAATGGAATGAAGTGTTTCATTCATTTTAATTTCATCTACAGCAGAATCGCATAAATTAAAAAGTTCATATGCAATTTGTTGAGTATAATAGGGGAATCCTTTTGAAATTGTCAGAATCCTTTCGATGAACTCGTCATCAATTCTTTTACCATTATTTTCGAAACCGTTTCTTATAAATAATGACCATTCAGAAGAAGAAATTTCTGCAATAGGAAGATGCTTTACAGACTTATAAAAAGCACTGGTCTTATCAAAAAATAGCTTTTTCATAATACTTTTCTTACTTCCTAAAAATATGTAGGATATTTTATTACCATGATGCTGAATTCTACTTCTTAGTTTTTCTTCCAGATTCAACTTTGATATTTCCTGAAATTCATCCAGAACCACTATCGGTTTTTCTTTGCTGAGTACTGCATGTTCATAAAGGATATTCATAACCTCTTCAAGAACATTCTCTTTTTCACTTCTGGCAAAAGTTAAAGAATATGATGGAGAACCATCCATATCAAATATAACATTTATATTAGGTCTGATCTTTAATACCTTTTTAAAATATCTTACTGTTTTTTCTGCAGTTGTCTCCAAAGATGTTGAAATTGCATTAAAGTAGGCATTGATAAATTCAACTTCATCTGTTATACCCATCAAATCTATAAAAATGTATCTATTCTTAAGTTCTTTAAGGGCTTTTATTACTAAAGATGTTTTTCCAAATCTCCTGGGAGCATAGATAAGGAGATTGAGACCATTGTTGATATCCATTTTCATGGTTTCTATCTCATTTACTCTATTGCAGAAATATGTCTCTTCTGCCACACCGCCATAATAGAAGGGGTTTTTTGCATTTGACAATTTATACCTCTTAGTCTGCATTATTTATACTTGAAAGTATAATACCATATAGTATAAAATTCAACACTGTTAAAACAAACATAATAGAAACACAACATCCAGCGTCCCTACTACTTCCAGATGTCCTCAACTGGTGACTGATAAACCAAAGGTTTCCTTTGCTCAATATGATGCTCCAGATTCTCTGCTATTCTTAACAACATAGATTCTTCCCAGGGGCGTCCTATAATTTGAAGTCCTACAGGCATATTTTTTTCATCGTATCCAATTGGAACAGAAATGGCAGGATGACCGGTCAGATTTGCTGTTGTTACAAACCTCATCAGGTCAGAAAGCATTGCAAGATCAGACTCTCCATCAGGGAGTGTATCTTTTTGAATGACAGGTGCGGTAATGGCTGTGGTAGGAGTTAATATGCAATCAACATCTGTAAAAATATCAGAAAAAATATTAATTGCCCTTGTTCTCATTCTCTGGGCATGGATGTAATCAACATTGGTAAAGGAGCGTCCAATGGCAAGATTGGTTCTTACATCAAGTCCAAAATCTTCTCTGTGATCTGCATCATACGGAGACATTGCAGTAGTCATTTCTGATACAATGGTTATCAACTGAGCAATTCTCATCTCTTCGAGTTCAGGAATTTCGATTTCAATAATTTGAGCACCCATTTTTTCCAGTTTTGCGATGGTTTCTTTCAAAGTATTATATATACTTTTATCGCAATCATAAAACCATTCCGGATATATCCCGAAACGGAGCCCTTCAATACCTGTTTCTTTTTCAAGATCCGGTTCAGGCTGATGCATTGTCAGGGCCTCTCCGGTATCTTTCCCTGCAATAACTGCATACAGCAAGGCAGTATCCCGGGCAGTAGCTGCAATGGGACCTATATGTGCAACACTCCAGCAAAGGGGAGCTGCTCCACGTTCACTGACCCGTCCAAATGTTGGCTTCAATCCTGTAACACCACACAGAGCAGCTGGAATTCGAATTGAGCCGCCTCCATCTGCACCAATTGCCCCGGGACAGTATCCTGCGGCTACCGCTGCTGCAGACCCGCTGGAGGAGCCGCCTGTGTAACATTCCGGATTATGAGGGTTTCGGGGTGAATCAAAATGAGGGTTAATTCCTGTAACTCCTATTCCAATTTCATGCATATTTGCCTTACCGAAAATAAGAGCACCTGCTTCTCTTAACCTGCTTACAACTTCAGCATCTTCCACTGCTGCTGACTGGCCAAGAAAAGATGTTCCAACATTAGTTGAATACGGCATTGCATCGATTTCATCCTTGATTGCTATTGGAATTCCTTCCAGTATGGATCTTGGTCTACCGGCTTTCAAACGTTCAGTAGAATCAGCTGCCTGTTTAAGAAAATCCTCTCTATCCAGTTTAATAATGGCGTTGAGAGGATCAGCTCCCTCATTATCATAGACTGTTTTAATCAGTTTTTCGGCTACTTCAACAGGTGTAATCTCTTTTTTCCTGTATAGAGATGCATAGTGATCAATTCCATGATGACGGAAAGAATCTTTCTGTTTCATCTTATATTTTGATTTTAAATAATCGGCGGTAGAGACGTTGCATGCAACGTCTGTACGTGTGCGATTCATCGCGTCTTCAGAAGCACGTCCATGAAAAGGGAAATATGTAGGTTCTTCCAGAATTTTTTTCCTGGTGAGAAAAGGAATCCCTGAATCTTTCTTTAATTTATTTATTATTATTTTACCTGGAAAAGTTTTTTCCAGAATAGATGTAAAGATTTTTAGAGCCCTGCCAGTCATTCGGGGAGCTTTTAATTTTGAAAGATTATATGCCATTTGGTATTCTCCTTGACCGGATATTATCATAAAAACATCCCGAAAAACAGAAAAATAGCTGTTTTTAATGATTCATGAGTAGAGACGTAGCGTGCTGTATAGCACGCTGCGTCTCAATTCAAATTTATATATCTTTTTTCCTCCACAGAACTACTGTGAGAAGAATGTATGATGACCAGGCAGCAACTTCAATAAGGGAAGGATTACCATTGTATCCAAACAGACCTTTGGCAATACCTCCAAGTGTACCTTTTTCATGGAACAGATTATTTATATCCCATAGATGCTCAATAAAAACAGGTAATAAAAAGGCTTCCTGAAGTTCATGTATTCCATGAGCCACAAGACCGGCAGCGAAAAGTATAAGAAGAATATTTGTTATTGAAAAGAAAATCTTAAGACTTATCTTTCTGCTTCCTGTAAAAATAAGAAATCCCAGAATCACTGCTGCAGCAAGACCAAGAGAAGCTCCTGTAATACTGCTTCCTGATGAAAAATTTAAAGCACTCAGGAAAATTACAGATTCTATTCCCTCTCTTAACACAGAAACAAAGACCAGGAGAGAGAGAGAAAGAAGCTTTCCCTTTGATATATATCCCTCTGCCTTTTCTTCAATTTCAGAAGCTGAATGCTGCTGCCTCATCATCCAGAGTATCATGGTTGTAAGAAGTGCAGCTCCAATAAGCATTACGATTCCTTCGAAAATCTCCTCTGCTCTTCCTTCAAATCCTCCGGTAAGGTTAGTAAATATATATGCTCCTATAATACTCATTATAATTCCTGCAGCAGTACTTAGATATATAATGGGATTATACTTTGATTGCCCGGTCTTATTCAGATAACTAAGCAGTATTCCTATTATTAGGGCAGCTTCCAGTGTTTCTCTGAATATGATAATAAAACTTGAAATCATAATTACTCCTAATCTGATTAAAATAGTAATAAATAATACAGATGAAATATAATTAGCCTTGCCTAATTTGTCAATATTTCAAAGGAAGAAATTAGAGATATTTTTGATAATAGAGAAATCGGTATATAGATGATTTAAAATAGTAATCAGAGAATCAATGGTTATGATAATAACGTAAAGATGCACGGTCAGCAGAAAAACATGTGTTTTACGTTGATTCAAATGTAGAGACGCACAGCAGTATACTGCTGTGCGTCTTTACATATAAGATCCATAT
>CBDVAD010000184.1:0-7312 GCA_965371875.1 uncultured bacterium | reverse complement strand
AGGTTGGAACACCTGAACATTTCTTTACAAATCCCACTCATGATAGAACAAAACTGTTCCTGAGCCAGATACTGTAATCCGCACGGGCACGGTGTGCCGTGCCTTTCTTGTATGGAACAGGCATGCCTGTTCCCTACGTAGAAACCATCTGTTCCTTCAACTTCTTTGCAGCAAGAGCATAACCACCATCTGCAGAATCTACAAAGTGCACTTCTTCTCCTGTACCTCTGTGGATCAGGCATGTAAGAAGAGCCCGGTCCGAAACATGAAGGCCGAAGTTTAAAACACCTTCAGAAACCTTTTTATTAAGAAATCTTTCAAATTCTATCCGCTGGACAGTACTGCAGGAAAGAACCATTTTCAGGGAACCATCAAATTTACGGAAATCAGAATTGATTATATTATCCTCTTTTATATCCTTAAAATTTTTCCCGTTTATTTTAAGAGAAATCTTAAAGAAAATAATCATTTTAACAAAGATAATTTCTATACTTATCCTGAGTTTATTGATACCATATAATAAACCTGATTTACGATTTGAAAAAATTCTGGCTTCCCGATAAGCCTGGGATAAAGAAGAAGACTGATTATCTTCTGTTAAAGGATGGTAATCTAATTCATGTCCAAAAATCTCATCCACACCTTTTAGTATTTTATTAAAGACTGATGAAGTCTTTCTGTGATATTCATCTCTAATTTTTATAATAAAGGATATTGTCTCTCCCCTTGTGCTGGGTATATCCTGCCAACGGCATGTAAACCCTGTAAAGTCCGCCCTGCCCTTTGCCGGAAGATCTATTCTCAATACAAAAGGATTGTACGAAACATCATTTTTAATAAGTTTTTCTGCTATATCCAAACCCTTTCCGGAAATTATTGCCTGAATATACCTTTCAGACACTTTCAGTCTTGCTACAAAAAGTTTATAGCCCTTTCTATAGATAGTTGAAACAGGAACCACTCCCAGTCGCAGCTTAAGGTCGAATATTTCCGATACCAGCTTTCTGGTATCAACAAGAACATCTTTGACATCATCAAGAATATTGCCTGGGACAAGAAAGGTCATACCATCACCGCCGAAGATAAAAGGGAAGTTCATATCTTTCTTAACATTTGAAATTGCCATTGCTATCAGGCTTCCGGCAGTATTAACATCCTTATATTTTCCCTCAAGAATGGCACTGGTCGAGTCAACAATATCTGTAATTATTATATACCAGTCAGGAGGCGGCTTATAATAATAATCATAGTTAAAAATTGAACCAAAATCAGGGATAAAAGGAATGTCATCATAAGAGTAAATTTCTTCTTTCATTTTTTAATTATCGGAATTTTTATTGTAAATACAGTCTCTTTTTTTAACTCTGATTCTGTATAGATCTCCCAGCCATGGGATTTTATTACTGCAGCTACATTCGCCAGACCAAGTCCAAATCCATCATCATTTCGTCCCTTTGAACCACGATAAAAAGGTTCAAAGATATTTGGAAGATCTTCCTGACCTATGCCATCCCCTCTATTTACTATACCAATGATAATCTTCCTGCCCTTTTCATGGACAGAAAATGATATCAGAGATTCAGGATATGAGTATCTGTAGGCGTTATGCATAAGGTTCTCGAAGCTTCTGGTTACAAGTTCACGATCCATATCAACGTTTAGAACTTTTGATATTTCCAGGTCATATTCAAATCTGTAGTTGTAAATTCCTGCTTCAATCTCAAATGACTCTGCAAGCTTTAAAAGAAAATCACTTATATTAACAGGCTCAAAAGAGGCATGCCATTCCCTGGTTTCCAGTTTTACAAAATGAATCAAGTGAGAGACTCTTTCCGATAGAAGATTTGTCTTTGAGCGAATTATCTCCATATACTTATCAAGGGTTTCTTTATCCCCTGCATAACCTTCAAGAACAGCATCAGCATAACCGCTTATAGATGCCAGTGGTGTTTTTAGATCATGAGAGACAGCCATAAAAAACCTGGCCCTCCTGTCATATTCATCCTTTACTTTAAGCCGCATTATATTAAAAGAGCGAGTTAAGGAAGCAATAGAATCATTTCCTTTGGCTTTCAATTCAAACTCAAAATCTCCCTCGGCAACCTTCCTTGTTGCCTCCTCAATTTTCCTTAAAGAACTGTTTATTGAGCGAATAAGAAAAAGGGAGAGAATTGTAACTACCGAAAAAAGAATAAAAGGAAATATAAAACGAACAGGACTATTCCTGAAGATGGAGTATTTATCAGCAAGAGGCCTGTTAATAACAAGAACGGAAGCAGTACCATCTTTAAAGGAAATAGCCAATGCTTCGAGCGTTATTTTATAATCTTCATTGGATTTATTTTCTTCAATTAATTCTGTAAATATTATATGACCGTTCTGTTTCTCTGAATCAAGTAGTCTTACATTCATTCCACCTGGTAAATCCTCAATAAATCTGGAAAATTCATCCCTGTCAACTTCAGTATTAATATATTCATATAAGCGATAATATTGATCAAACTGCTCATGGGTACTTCTCATATTATCGACTCCGCCAAAAGAGAGCCATAGGATCATCATAATCAGGATATTGGGAATAAAGAAGGTTCCTATAATCAATAATAAAAAACGAACTTTAAGATTCATCTTTTAATTTCCTTTCATCAAATAGATAGCCTCTTCCATGGATTGTTAAGATATATTCCGGATTGGAGGGGTCTTTCTCAATCTTCTTTCTTATCCGCTGAATATATACAGCTACTGTAGAAATATCACCAAATTCCTGCCCCCATACAGCCTGATAGATACCATCAGGTGAAAAAGCTGTTCCCGGATGCTGTGCAAGAAAGCGCAGGACCTCAAATTCTTTTGTGGATAAAACAATCCTTTCACCATTTTTCTCCAGATGGTAACCTTCCGGGGAGAGAATAAATGGATCGAAAATAATAGCTTGAACGGTGGAGTGATCCATATCAGATCTGACTCTTCGGAGCAGAGCCCTTATACGTGCAACCAGAACCTTGGGCGCAAAAGGCTTGTTAACAAACTCATCTGCTCCCAGACCCAGGCCCAGAACAATATCCTCATCCCCTTCCCTGGCAGACAGTATAAGTACAGGAATATCTGAACTTTGTCTTAGCTTCTGGAGGAATTCAAAACCATCCATTCCCGGCAGGTTTATATCAAGAGTAATAAGATCGTAGACATTTTTAGCCATATATTCAAAACCAGCTTCCGCACTTACTGCAATATCTGAATCTATGCCATCTTTTGAAAGATAAAGCTGAACCAGTGCCCCCAGTTCAACCTCGTCCTCTATAATTAAAACCTTTGCTCTCATATCAGAAGCTTGTCCCTCCTATGGACACTCCAAGGCTGACAGCTGCTGTACTTCCCTTTGGAGAGTACTCTTCCCCTGCATCGCCAAACATCCTGGATAAACTCAACGAAATATCAATATCATCAAAACCACCCCAGGATATGGCAGGTTTAATCATACCTGAAAAACTGGAAAAGTTCTCTACAAAAAATAATGAGAATGTAAAATCACTTCCCCACATCTCCCTCCAGGTTGCGCTGGCCGCTCCATAATGACGACCATTTTCAACAAGATCAGAAGCAAGAATATCACCGGTATTTAATAATGACGTTAGCTCAACAACGGTAAATGGATCTTCATATCCTTCTCCATTATAGTAGTATTGACCCCTAAAAACAAAATTATAGTTCGCCAGATCGTCACTCCATGAATAAGATGCCCCAACAGTGCCTTTAAAAAAGAATGTGTCATCATAGCTTACAGTTGTAAATCCACCATCTTTCACGACAAAGGTTTTATCTGAACCATAAGAAAGATATCCTTCGCCATAGATCGAAATATCCCCCAGGGCTGAAGTAATTGTTGTCATAGCTGCAGGTGCTTTATCATACTGATAATAAGCTCCGACAGAAATTTCACTGTTACCAATAACGAACTCTGCCATTGGTGCAATTGAAGCTTCTGATATACTTGTAACTTCTTCCGGTACAAGAGCAAATAGATAGTAATTATTTAAAAGGGAAGGATAATTAACCTTTAGAGCTATTGGACCATCCAATTCCGCATCCGGAGCCTCCGGATCTATCCTGCTTAATGAAAGAAGATCTGCAGGACTGAAAAAGTAACCCACACCCCAGTTAACTGTCTGTTTACCAGCCCGGAAGAACACCTGATTGTCCCAGTTAAAATCTGTAAACAGTTCAGTAATAGTTACAATATCTTCAAAAGCCCTTACCTTTTGTATAGTATAAAAAGGTGCTGTTATATCAGCCTTTGCAAACACTCTCGTATCCTCATCCGGTCTGGCATCCAGAAAAATAGTTGCACCAAGGTCCAGAGACAAACTTTCAGAGATAACACTGCCTGACAGATCATTCAGGTCATAGCCTTTCCATTCAGCTGTAACATCAAAAAAGAAATTACCCCCAATCTCCACACCTGTATCTGAGGTAAGAAGCAGTGCACTTAAATCCTCCATCAAATCATCTACTACCTCTTCTATCAGCTCAGAAGATTCAGAAAACATATCATCATCTTCACTTCCAAAAAGACTATCTTCATCAGTCAATATTTCTGTTGATTCATCAGCACCAAAAAGGGAATCCTCATCAGTAACAATCTCCTGAGAAAATGCAGTCCCTCCAATAAGAAACAGAAGGGTAAAAATCCCTATTATCAGTTTTTCATTTGTCATTTTTCATTCCTTATTTTCTATCTGTTTACTCGTTCAACATAGGACTTGGTAAATATGGAGTCCGGAAGGTCCTTTGTTGAAATATCAGTGATTGTTATCTGAGTTTTTTTACCCTTAATTAGTTCATCATTAAATATCATCTTTGTAGCAAGAAATTTTCCTCCAACCTTTGCATAGGATGGGAAAAGAGAGGTTCGCATCAACCTTCCTGTTGCACTAAAATCTTCAGACTTTAAAACAAGATTGTTTTCTTTTGTAACCCAGATTTTTACCGTGGGATAGGTTACCTCCGAGTTAGTCCCTTCCAGGTCCATTATATACACATCATACCGTCCAAGCTTACCATCTTCTACAGCAAGCACTTTGTAATCCTCTCCAAGAGAAGATGAACCGAAGTCAGAGTGTTTTGCATCGGTCCCTCCGAAGCTCTCTTTCATGGATGTATGGTTAAACTTCCTGCTTTGAGGATCATAGAACCATAGGTTATCCTCAATATGAAGGTAACCCTGGCCTTTTTCCGATGCAGGCTCAATAAAAAGCATCAAAAACATATCCGAACTATCCCGACGAAACTGCTGAACCTTTTTCTTCTCCACCCCGGTATCGGGATCCTCTGAAATCATCGTCATGACTGCCGAAAAATCTGTTTCAGTAAAATTACGGGAAGTATCAATAGTTCCCAGTATTTCATTTGCTTCGTTCAGGCTTATTGCGCCTAATCCGGATAAACCGGTAATTATTAATACTAAAAATAATGTTAATATTTTTTTCATTTTGTTCTCCTTTGGTTGCATAGGCGAGCAGCCAACTTGTTGGCGACCAGCCTGTATAATTGGGCGCGATAAATCGGCCCCTACGTTTCAATCAATAGATGTTTTTAATTCAACATCTGTTTTTTCCACAATGTATGGTACAACGCGTATTGATATACACATTTGTGGTCCAGTAAATCAAATGTACAGGCACGGCACGCCGTGCCCCTACAATCAATATTGTGCCCGAAGGGCATCCACTACTTTCAATTTTGCTGCCTTCCTTGCCGGCAGATAAACAGCAATTAATGTCATTACTGCAAGCATAATAACTACACGGACAATGCTGCCTGGAGATGTTATAAACTGAAGTTTTCCATTATGAAGGAACAGCCCCAGAGGAGAGTCAGACGTAAACCTGATCAATCCAGTTATTATTGTTGTTGTAAAAGATAACAGGATTCCGGCTGCCGCTCCAAAAAGAGATAGATACAGGGCTTCCAGTAAAAAGATACTCCGAACACTTCCTCTGTGCATTCCGATAGCTCTAAGGGTCCCAATTTCCCTGGTTCGTTCTATTAGAACCATTCGGAAAGTATTTATAAGGCCCACCATCGTAATAATCATCAGAACTATGAACAGAGCCATGGATACAATATTAAGAATATTTACAAGCTGAAGTACAGGCTCCATAATATCATTAAGGTTAGTAATACTGAATTTTGTACCTTCCCATGGTTCGTCAGCAGCAATACCGGACATTCCTCCGCCAAACATCATGGCATGCCGATTATCCCTTTCTTCACCTGCAGATTCATCATCACCCGTATCTACAAGAGAGGTCTTTGCAAGCTCTTCCAATAAACTCTCAGCAACTGTATCCATCTTTTCTATATCTTTTAGATGCAGGTTTAAATACTGATACTCATTCGGGCCAAGGCCAATCAGTTCATTTAGATATCCCATCTCTGTATAAGCCGCACTGATAAATGAAAAGCTTTCCTGTTCCTGAATAATTGCAGCTACAGTGAATTCACCAACATTTTTCTGACCTGTTACAGTATCCATTCGGATAAGTACGGATTCACCTGGAATCACACCCAGTTTTTCTGCAACTTTTTCAGGTATGATCAGAGAACCTGCAGTCTCAATATTTTCCAGAGTTCCATCAGCTATGGTAAGAGTATTCTTCAACAGTTGCTCTTTATTCCAGTCAATACCGGATACCTGCAGGGTAGTACTCTTTGAACCAAAGATAATCTCCCCAATTCTAACCTGTGATCTTACATGATACTCTTCAACCAGATCATCGACTGTATCTATTGCTCTTTCAAGATCTGCTGTATCACCAATTACCTGAACAATCCTTCCACTCTCCAGAGTTTCTGTGCCCAGGATGTAGATATGTCCACCCATAATGGAAGTAAAGTTTTCTTTAAGGGTTTCTGTCATACCTGCTGTAAAACTTCCTATAGTAATTATTATAAAAATCCCGAATGCTATAGCTCCTCCAAGAAGGAAACTCCTCTTTTTCTGCCGGGTAATATTTCTCATTGATATTTTTGATATATTCATTTTTAATTCTCCCCCATAGCTTTAACCGGACTGATCTTAAGAGCGATTGAAACAGGGTATAGACTTGCAACTACTCCAACCAGTGCCACAGTTACAAGAGATATAACAACAGCCTGAGCAGATATTACAGGATACAAAACAGGACCGCCCAGAATAACCTTAAGGAATGTATTTGGAGCTTCATAACCAATTGATCCTATTAAAGCTGTAATTATCATTCCCAAAACTGCTCCTATAATTCCAAAAATAACTGAAATCATCAGAGTCTCA
>CBDVAD010000183.1:0-7313 GCA_965371875.1 uncultured bacterium | reverse complement strand
CCCTACTTGACTACAGTACACTGATCCATAATAATATCCTGTGTTCAAAAATAGTTTTCTATTGACCTATATTATACTAATAACGGGAATACTGCTTACTACTCTTGTCAGCTCTTTCATCAGATTTCCATTTTCAGTATTAATTCAATTAGTTTCGATAACTGCAATAATGATCATCTACTTTCTATCAATGAGAAAAAAACTGAAATCGCCACTAAAGATTTTTCAGTCTACCATTAAAAAAGTAGCAAAAAACGACCCGAGCCTTGATGATGCTGATATTCTTACAATCAATTCAATTTCCAACAGTACACTTTTTAATCCTAAATTACTAATCAAATACACCAACACCCTCCTTATAAATCAGAACACCATTCTGGAAGCGGCCTGCAGTGACAGGGATTACATAGAAAGGAATAAAAAACTGCGGGAGACAATAATAAATCTGAATCACTCAATTGTTGCAGATGAAAATATGGAGAGCCTGCTTGAAAAGATTCTTGAAGCTGCAATCAGTACCATTAACGAGAGTGTTGCCGGTTCAGTCATGGTTCCCGATAATAAGGGGATGGTTAAATACACAGCAGCAATCGGTATGGACCTTATAGAGCTGCAGAAAACAAGGCTTCGTTTTGAGGATACTTTTATATTCAAAACAAAGACAGGGAATGAACTAAAACCTGTTATCATAAGAAATAAATCAGTATTTATCCAAAAACATCTCGGCCCGAAAGACGCAGATATTCTTGCCAGAGCAGGAACCAGTGCATACCCCTGTGTTCTCAGTGCACCAATCATAATTGATAAAACTATTTATGGGGCATTAAGTCTGGACAGTCATTCGGCAGATGCCTTCAATCAGGATGATATCAGGATGATGGAATACTTTACAAGTGAAATGGCTATTGTAATAAAGAACAGCCGATTGATAAGCAAAGCTTTTCATCTTTCAAAATATGACAGTCTGACAGCCGTACACAATCGCCATTATTTCGAAGATATGGTAAAAATTGCTTTTGAAGAAGTTGCCAGATATAAGGGACAACTTCATATTGTACTCTTCGATCTGGATGATTTCAAACAGGTAAATGACAGTTACGGACATGCAAATGGAGATAGAGTACTAAAAGAATTCTCGAAAACTATAAGTAATGCTATAAGAGGCATTGATGTTTTTGCAAGATATGGTGGTGATGAATTTATTGCCTATTTTAAAAATTCGCGTACTGAAGATATAGAAAAAAGAATTGCTGCCATAAAAAATAAATTTGCAGATACTCCCCTGGAATTTGATAGTAAAAGATACAATATAAGGTTCAGTTATGGGATTGCAGAGTATCATGAAGAGGGGATGACCCTTGAAGATCTTCTTAGAACAGCAGATAGACGTATGTATGAAAATAAAAAAAAGAATAGAAGTGGAGATACCAAATGAAAAATAAATCATCCTGGCTTGAACTGAAAAAAGGCAGAAAAGTTTTTCTAAGGTCATGGCATCCGGTCAATAAAATGGAGATTAAAGGAATTGTTCTAATAGCCCACGGCTATGCTGAACATTCCGGACGCTACGATTATACAGCTAAATACTTCACAGATAAACAATATGCAGTTTATGCACCAGATCATTATGGAAATGGAAGATCTGATGGAGTTAAAGCAGATGTACCTGATTTCAATTTATTCGTTACTGATCTTCAATTTGTTCTTAAAACAATAAAAAAACTTGAAAACAACAAGCCTGTTTATCTTCTGGGTCATTCAATGGGCGGTGCAATATCCACCATATTGGCATCAAAAGAAGGAGATGAGATTAATGGACTTATCCTGTCGGGCGCATCAATCAGAATTGATGGAGGGGTTTCAGATCTGGTTAAATCGATCTCTAAATTTATTGCTGTTATTGTACCCTACCTACCCCTGGTTGAGTTTGCAGTAGAAGGTATCTCTAAGGACCCTGAAGTCGTCGAAACCTATAAAAGCGATCCTTATAACTATAACGGCAAGGTAAGGGCCAGAATGGGCAGGGAAATGCTCCGGTCCGAGGAGATAATAACAAAAGATCTTCTTTCTAAAATTACAATTCCAACTTTAATACTTCACGGAGAAAAGGATCCGCTTGTTAATCCTGAGTGCAGCCGGATTATCAACTCTAATATCAGTTCCAGTGATAAAGAGATGAGAATACTGGAAAACCTGTATCATGAAATATTAAATGAACCTGAAAAAGATGAAGTATTAGAACTTATTGGTGATTGGCTGGATGCCAGAAATTAGGCATCCTTAACTATCGCCATTACATCTTCAAGAGTTAAACCTTCTATCACCTTCCTCTCTTTTTTATCTTCAGGAAGCTTTATATTCTTCTTTCCATACTTTATATAAGGACCGTATCTACCATCAATAATCGAGAGTGCAGTTTTTTGAGTTCCGTTATTTCCAAAATCTTTCAATACAGTAGAACTGCCTCTACCTTTTTTAGGCTCGGCAAGAATCTCGAGAACTCTTTCCATGGTAACAGTAAAAAGTTCATCACCTTTTTTAAGGGATCTAAACTCATCGTTATAGGCGATATAAGGCCCAAAACGTCCCTCATTTACTCTTATCTCAAGACCGGTTTCAGGATGCAACCCTACAAGTCTGGGCAGACTAAGCTGACGGAGGGCATCCTCCATTGTTACATCTTTTGGTTTCTTTCCTTTTGGAAGACTCGCCCTTTTGGGTTTAGGTACCTCATCAGTCTTTTCGCCCAACTGAAAATATGCTCCATAACGACCGGTAAGACAGTAGATATTCTCCCCTGTTTCCGGATCACTTCCCATAGGGACCGGGCCGTTTTTCTGTAGTTCAATAATTTCGAGGATATCTGCTTCTGAAAGATCAGCAGGAGCAATTTCCTCAGGAATTGATGCATGAATATTATCCTTGTCACCCTCCAGCTCATGAATAAAATATGGTCCGTATTTCCCAACTTTAACACCGGAAACAGGGCCAAGGTGAGGTAGTTTTATGGTTCGGGCTTCATCAGGCTTTATCTCTTTCTCACGATTATCAACCTGACCTTTTAAACCGTTTTTACCAAGATAAAATTTCTCAAGATACTTAAGACGATCAATTTTTCCCAGGGAAATTTCATCCAGTGCACTCTCCATCTCCGATGTAAAGCTATATTCAATAAGATAGGGAAAATGATTTTCCAGGAGCTGTATCACTGCAAACCCGGTAAAGGTCGGGACAAGTGCTGTTGCCTGTCTTCGAATATACTGTCGGTCAAAAAGAGTATTTATAATAGAGGCATATGTTGACGGACGCCCGATTCCCAGTTTTTCCAGCTGGCTTACCAGTGCTGCTTCAGTATATCGTGCAGGAGCCTTTGTTTCATGACGCAGGGATGTAAGCTTATCGAGGACCACCCCTTCCCCCTCCTTTAATTCCGGAAGAAAGGTCTCTTTATCATCCAATGCAGCATCGGGTTCATCACGACCCTCTACATAAACCCGTAGAAATCCAGGGAATGCAAGTCTGGTACCTGTTGCCGAAAACAAAGCATCACCGACTTCAATTTTAGCTGTTGTGGAAATTTTATTTGCATCCTTCATCTGGGAAGCCAGTGTTCTTTTCCAGATGAGTGTGTAAAGAGCCAGTTCCCGGCCATCCAGCCCTGTTTTATCAGGGTGTACAAAAACTTCCCCTGCAGGTCGTATAGCTTCGTGAGCTTCCTGTGCTCCTTTGGATTTAGAGGTAAACTGCCTGGGAGTCTCGGTAAGATAATTCTCTCCATAAAGACGTTTAACACTCTCAATAGCTCCATTTACTCCTTCATTACTGAGGGTTGGAGAATCGGTACGCATATAGGTGATAAAACCCTGCTCATAGAGACGTTGTGCAGTTCGCATAGTCTCTCTTGCTGACATCCTGAGTTTTCTATTTCCATCCTGCTGTAGAGTTGAAGTTATAAAAGGAGGTGCAGGTCTTTGCCTGGAAGCTCTTTCACCAATTGAAAGGACCTTCCATTCTCCACTTTTAAGTGCATTTTCCAGTTCCCTGGCAGATTTTTCATCTAAAATCAAAACTTCTTTATCCGGAAGAAGCTTACCTGTAAAGGGATCAAAATCCTTTCCGGTAGAGACCCTTCTATTATTAAGGGATTCAAGCTTTGCTTCAAAAACTTCTTTCTCTCTCCCTTCTCCAGGACTGATAACAGCCGAAAGATCCCAGTAAACAGCCTTCTTAAACTTAATCCTGTCTCTTTCCCTGTCAACTATAAGTCTTAAACCCGGTGACTGAACTCTTCCTGCGGAAAGACCATAGGATATCTTTTTCCATATAAGAGGTGATAAAGTATACCCGTAAAGCCTGTCCAGAATACGCCTTGTTTCCTGAGCATTAACAAGATCTATATCTATATCCCGTCCAGTTTCCAGTGCATGTTCTATGGCTTTTTTTGTTATTTCATGGAAAACCATCCGTTTTACAGGTACTTTGGGTTTTAGAATATCCACCAGATGCCAGGAAATACTCTCCCCTTCTCTGTCTTCATCTGTTGCCAGTAGAAGCATATCTGCTTCTTTTAATTTCTTCTTAAGCTCTCTGACAATCGTACCCTTTCCCTTTGGAGTAACATAGAGAGGTTTAAAATCATTTTCAACATCTATCCCAAGCTTGGTCCATTCTTCACCCTTTAGTTTCTTGGGAATATCTGCAGCGGATTTAGGAAGATCCCTGACATGACCTATACTTGCATCCACAATATAGTTGTCAGGAAGAAATTTACGTATAGTTTTTGCTTTGGTCGGTGATTCGACTATTACGAATATTTTTTTGCTCATTTAAATACCCAGCCCTTAGGATGTTAAAATCAATCAGATAACTTTGTAAGTACAATTCCAGTAATGTTATATATTTTTTAAGAAAGATCAACTTAATTGCCTGCTTTGAACTTAAATTCGATAGCAATGACACTCAGATATGCAAAATTACACCAATAATTGGGGATTTTTATCATTTATTGGGCGTTTCCTTATGAATGGCGCGACCCGTCGCGCCCATTCATTACGGTCGGGCTTTCCACTGCAATTCCTCCCGGATTGTTTAACTGGACCACATTTTGATTTTCCGGGTACAGACAAGGCATGCCTTGTCTCTACGGCGACATACAATCACGGTGCGGGATTTCCGTTTCAATCCCTAACGTTTTTGGATTTCGGATTGTGAATAAATTTGGATGTTGTTATTTTAAATGTGCCAATAATTTGGTCTAAGGGTTTGTATTTTTGTGGAAACGGGATATGGTTATTTTTGATCGGGTTGTTGTAATACATGGACAGGTCGCGACCTGTCCCTACGGTGTTATTGTCGGATTCGGCATGGACAATTTTTACGATTGCATGGAAATGATCAGGCATAATAACCCCAATTTATCGGATTATTGATGATATATTGCCGGATACAATTTAATGAATTGGTATCACGGACAATGCGGTCATAATAGGATCGTTGCCAGGTGTAATCATTGTATCCCGATTTATGAATTAATTTTGATGTTGTTGTTTTAAATGCGCCAATAATTTGGCCTAAGGGTTTGTATTTTTGTGGAAACAGGATATTTTTATTTTGATACGGATTGTTGCAATGTAGGGACAGGCCGCGACCTGTCCCCATGGTATTATTACCCGATTCGGTATGGACAATTTTTACGATTGCATGAAAATGATCAGGCATGATTATCCATTCATCCAATAATATATGTTTGTATTGTTCAGCAATCCACAACCATTGGTTTGATAAAATTTGCCCATATTTGTTTAAATCCATTTTCCCATTTTTAATGCTGCCAAAAATATTGTGTCCCTTAAAAACAGGATGAACACAAATTGTAATAAAATAATGTCCCGGTTTAGAATAATCAAATTTTTTTAATCGGTTTCCTTTACGTTCTTTATTCATTTTACACCTGCCTATATTATCTAATACAGGTAATTTTGTGTTCCTGCTTCAATATATTCTAATCCATCAATAGAAATAGCCGGAAACTGTGGTGTTTTTTATCTTTAATTATGAGTGACAGCAGTTCTTATCAATACTTATAATTTCCAGACCGGAATTAATAATCTCCCAGCTTATCAAGAAAATCACTTATCTTCATATCAATAACAACATCCGCCATATCATTCAGAGGGGTGGAGGATAATGTAATTATTACCAGATGGGCCCCGTTCATTTTAGCTTCCTGGGGAAAACCTGCTGCGGGATAAACCTGGAGAGTAGATCCGACGGCAATCATAAGGTCGCAGCTTGCTGACAGTTTTTCTGCCCGCTCAATATCCTTTACATTAAGGTTTTGACCAAATGAGATGGTATTGGGCTTTAGAAGTCCGCCGCATTCAGGACAGAGCGGGATTTCATTATCCTTCATATATTGTTTATAAACCTCATTTGAATCAATAAGAAATCCACAGGAAAGACAGATTGTTTCCAGAGTATTGCCATGAATATTGACAATAATATCAGAAGGAATTCCACTTTTTTCATGGAGACCATCAATGTTCTGGGTAATAAGACCAACCAGTTTCCCCTGATCGTACAGATTTTTGAAAAATAAATGACCCCTGTTCGGCATCGCATCTCTTACCGTAGGCCAGAGCTCCACTTTGCGTTTCCAGTACAGTTCCCGTTTAACAGGATCCCTTACAAACTCATTGATATACACCGGCTGAAACTTTTCCCATATCCCGCCCTTACTGCGGTAATCGGGTATACCGGATTCCGTACTTATTCCCGCGCCTGTAAAACCGACAATTCCCCGGCTGTTTTTTAACAGGTTACGGAACTTTTCTATCTGCTCTGCTTCGTTTTTCATAAAATAGATCTCCGTTTTCAGTATAACAAAAGCTTCATGCCTTTTTAAACCTGGATGGAAACAAATCGTAACTAATGCCTGGTTTAGAATAATTATAATTTTTCAATCTTTTTTTTATTTTCCAATCTTAGTAGGTAACGGTTTTAAACCGTTCCCTACATTGTCAACATCGGTGATAATTTCCACAATTCCATGGAAATGATCAGGCCTGGGTATCCCAATTAATCGGATTATTAATAATATATTTCCGGATTTGATTTAATGAATTGGTATCGCGAATAATGTGGTCGTAATATGACCGCTGCCAGGCGTAATCATTATATCCTGACAGATGAATTAATTTGGATGATGTTGTTTTAAATGTGCCGACAATTTGGTCTAACGGTTTGTATTTTTGTGAGGACGGGTTGAGGTCATTTTGGTCCGGTTTGTTGCAATGTAGGGACAGGTCGCGACC
>CBDVAD010000182.1:0-7331 GCA_965371875.1 uncultured bacterium | reverse complement strand
ACTGTAATGGACTAAAATTTATTCAGATATAAACAGATTATTTAACACTGATAAACCGGAAATGGAGAAATAAAATGAAATATTCATTATGCATCGAAATGTTTTACGAAAATTTGGATTTTGATAAGAAAATACCCAGGGCAGCGCTGGATGGATTTGAATATGTCGAGTTCTGGCGATGGGCTGGCAGGAATTGGGAATTTCTGGCATCAACACTTAAAGATAGCGGAATTAAAGTCTCGGCATTCTCCGGGGATGATGAATTCTCCATGATAAAATCCAGTGAAAAAAGAGTTTATCTTAATTATCTGCAGAATTCCATTGACAAAGCACTTGCAGTAAAATGTCAAAACCTTGTGATACATTCTGATGCTCTTGATCCCAATACAGGGAGTGCAAAAGAGATGTCTAAAGATATCAGTTTCGAGTCAAAGCTTATTAACATGTATGAAGTTCTAAAATCAGCTGCATCTATAGCAGAAGAATCAGGCGTTAACCTTGTTATTGAACCCCTTAACATATTTGTTGATCATAGGAACTATTTTCTTTCAGATCCTGATCTTGCTTTTGATATTGTTAGACAAGTAGGTTCAGAACGAATTAAGGTGTTATTTGATATATACCACATGCAGATTATGGGTGGGAATATTATCCAGACCCTTGAAAAGAACCTGGAACAGGTAGGATATATCCATGTTGCTGATGTTCCGGGCCGCCATGAGCCTGGAACTGGTGAACTAAATTACCGGAATATTTTTAAATTTCTTGATTCCGCAGGGTATGAAGGTTTTATAGGTTTTGAATTATCACCATCTGAAGATGATGAAAGTGCTGTTGAGTCTATAAAAAGATCCTTGATTTGATATTTTCAGAATGTCCGGTCAGTGATTATTTATAAATTAAATTTGAATATTTAGATTTAATACCTGAGATATTAATAATGCAGTTTTTTGGTACAAAATTTCTTTTCCTATTTAGGATTATCAAGAAGTTTCAATTGATTTTTATTCTGTTATTTTACTGTTGGCTATTTATATTGTTTTTTTCCCACTGATTTTTAAAATATATATCATATTATCAGACAAAAGACTTGACAGATAAGTTCCAGTATAATATCATAATATCAGACAATAGGCAATGGAGGAAAATATGACTGATTATAATTCACTCTTACAGGAAATGGCAAAGACAACAGATACAGATTACTGGAACGATTCATGCGCAGTTTCTGAGCTTGAATATGCAATACCAAATGGTGCAGTAGGTGCAACCACCAATCCGGTTATCGTATTAAATGTACTTAAAAAAGAATATGATCTTTGGGAAGACAGAATACTTGAAATAATAAAAGATAATCCCACTTTTGATGAAGATGAAGTATCCTGGCAGCTTATTGAAGAGATGGCTGTAAAAGGTTCTGAATTACTTATGCCTGTTTTTGAAAGAGAAAACGGGATGAAGGGACGTATATCTATTCAGACAAATGCTAAATTCTACAGAGATGCTCAGAGAATGATAGATCAGGCTGTAAAGTTTGACAAACTTGCACCTAACATGCAGGTTAAAATGCCTGCAACAGCTGCAGGGATAAAGGCAATGGAAGAAGCGACGTATCAGGGTGTAAATATTAATGCCACTGTATGTTTTACTGTTCCTCAGGCTGTTGCTGTTGGCGAAGCTGTTGAGAGGGGGCTAAAAAGAAGGGAAACAGAAGGAAAAGATACCTCAAAAATGAGCCCTGTTTGCACAATAATGGTAGGGCGTCTTGATGACTGGTTAAAGATTGTTGCAGATAAAGAGAATATTAGTATAGATCCGGCATATCTTGAGATGGCAGGTGTTGCAGCAATGAAGAATGCTGTACAGATTTTCAAGGAAAGAGGATATAAAACAAGAATGCTTGCAGCAGCATACAGGAATCAGCTGCACTGGTCAGAGCTTATTGGCGGAAATATTATTCATACAATACCTTATAAATGGCAGAAACGTTACAATAACTCGACTGTTGAGATTAAAAATACAACTGACCAGCCAATGGATCCAATAATTCTTAAAGAGCTCATGGATAAGTTTGTGGAATTTAAAAGGGCATATGAACCTGATGGAATGACACATGAAGAATTCGTAGATTATGGTGCAACTAAACGTACTTTGAAAGGTTTCATTGGAGGTTACCAGCAGTTAGTTGATATTATCAGAGATTTAATGATACCAGGAGTTTGAGAATTAGATTAGATAGAATTGATGGTAATTTAGAAGTCAATATCTGCTTATGCAGTAAGAAATATAAGGATTAGAATTAATTTGACAAAATTAATAAGTTGACGGATACTATTGGAAACGTTTGCATAAAAAATATAACAATAGCAGCTTATAAAATGTATCAATAAAGATGGGTTCAAAAGGGGATATTGGCCAATAGCTGCTGGTGCAATTGTGGCTGCTTTAGATATGCATGTGAATGCTTAATAATATTGATGGGAGAGGCTTGAGTTTATGCAGAAGATAAATTTTGATTCGATTGGTTTTGAGGGGGTAGGACTTCAGCCTGCTGAAATTATTGGGACAAAAGGCAGGCTTCGTACTGCATCGGTACCTCAAAAAAATCTTGTAGAGATTCTTGATAATTCAGGTGTAAGAAAGGAATGCAGTGAAAATTTCCTTGAGAGATTTGATTCCTCTTATGTGAATGAAGTCCAGGAATTTATTAATTGTATTCGTGAAGGTAGAAAACCGGAAGTAACTGTTTATGATGGTACGAGAGTCTCTGAAATTGCATATAAATGTAAGGAATCTTTTGAAACAGGGGAGATGTTAAGATTTTAAATGAAAAAATCCCTTGTTACTATCAAAGATATTGCAGAAATAGCAGATGTTAGTTTTTCAACTGTATCCCGATGTCTCAATGATAGTCCATTGGTTTCAGAGAGTACGAGGCAAAAGGTATCAGACATCGCTGAGGGACTGGGCTTTGAATTTAATGCCAGTGCCAGAGGTCTAATAACAAAAAATGCCGGGACGGTTGGGATTATTCTGCCGGAAGAGTATACCAAGATAAATATAAACGTCTATCATGGAATGCTTATGAACAGCCTGATAACAAGTCTTGAAAAAGCAGATGTCGATTTGATTGTTACTTATCAGAAAAATCATTTTACAGGAAAGAATAATGTAAACAGACTTATTTCAATGAACAAAGTGGATGCTTTAATTTTTCTGGTTGAAGATATGGATCCTGCAATTTTAGATTTTCTGGAGTCCAGACAGATGCCGTTTGTGTGTATCCATTATCCGCCGGCTAATAATATTATGAATCAGGATGTTATTTATACTGATCATTATGCAGGGGGAAAGATTGTTGCTGAGCATCTACTGGAAATAGGTCGACGATCATTTATTCTTCTGGCAGTGGAAGATGATCATCTTGAATTTAAACTGCGTGAAGATGGTTTTACGGAAACTGTAGATAAAGCCGGGGGTAATATAAGGCGTTTAACTTGTAATCTGGATTTTGAATCAGCCAGAGAAGAAATTAAAAAGAATTCATCACTCTTAAAGGATGTTGACGGATTATTTGCATTGAGTGATCTTATGGCGCTTGGCGCGATAAAAACTATTCAGGAAGAGGGATTAAATATTTCAGAAGAAATCTCAGTAGTTGGTTATGATGATTCTGAATATTGTGAATTCAGCAATCCCAGACTGACATCTGTACATCAACCAAGAGAGGAAATGGCTGTTATTACCTGTGAAAGATTGTTTTTTCAAATTGAAAAAAAGAGATCTGAACTGGAGATTATGAAAAGATTAATCAGAATACAACCAGTTCTAAAAGTGAGAGATTCTTCATAATTTATAGAGGTGGAAGAGATCTAAATGGACGTGGTTATATACCAATAGAGATGCTGGTAATAAGTTCTGAATTTTAACAGAGTTAAGGAGGTTGGACATTGATAATTAAACAAAATAATTCATTTGATTTTGGATTTACATCTATAACAGAGCAGCATGGAAAGCATAGTGAACTGCTTCTTGATTTTGGTATCTTAAAGATGAAAGCAGGCGATCAGACTATTTCAGAGTCTGGTCGTGAAAGGGCCTGGTTATTAATTAAAGGTACGGCTACCTTTATCTGGGAAGGTAATAATAAAACAGTAACAAGAAAATCCTGTTTTGATGAAGCTCCCTATGTACTTCATGTTTCAAAAGATACACAAGTTACTATACAAACAGACGCCGACTGTGAAATTTGTGTTGAACAGGTCGATAATGGTAATAGTTTTGATGCAAAACTCTATACACCAGATGATGTCAGAACAGATATTTTTGGTGCAGGCACTTTGAATGAGACTTCCATCAGATCTGTTCGTACTGTCTTCGATGGTGAGATCAATCCCTTGTCCAATATGGTCTTGGGAGAAGTTATCAACCATCCCGGAAAATGGTCCAGCTATCCACCCCATGATCATCCTCAACCGGAGATCTATCATTACCGTTTTTTTCCTGAACAGGGGTTTGGTATTTCAGTTCTTGATGATGATGCCCATGTAGTGAAGAATGGTGATACCTCTCTTATTCAACCTGATAGAACACATTCTCAGGGAGCAGCTCCAGGGTATGCTATGTACTATATCTGGATGATCCCCCATCTGCCGAATGATCGATGGCTTCCTTCAACGAGATACTACAGAGAAGAACATAAGTGGCTCCTTGAGGACAACGTTAAAATTTGGCCGGAAAGAAAATTTGGAGAAGAAAAATGAGTACAATCAGATTAACAATGGCCCAGGCCCTGGTAAAATTTCTTGATAACCAGTATGTCTCCTTTGATGGAGTAGAGGACAAATTTATCAATGGAGTTTTCGGTATTTTTGGACATGGAAATGTTGTGGGTTTAGGGGAAGCTCTTCAGGAACCGAATCATTCCTTAAAGTTTATTCAGGGACATAATGAACAGGGTATGGCTCATGCAGCAATAGGATTTGCAAAACAGAATAACAGACGAAGGATTATGGCTGTTACTTCATCCATAGGTCCCGGAGCCTTGAATATGGTAACTGCTGCCGGACTTGCTACTGTAAACAGAATACCTGTTTTGCTTCTTCCGGGGGATGTTTTTGCCTGTCGTCAGCCTGATCCTGTACTGCAGCAGCTGGAACAGTTTCACGATTATACAATTACAAGTAATGATGCCTTTAAACCGGTTTGCCGCTATTGGGATCGTATAAACCGGCCGGAACAGATAATGAGCGCCGCTATAAATGCCATGAGAGTATTAACAGATCCTGCCGATACAGGGGCTGTTTGCCTTGCCTTACCTCAGGATGTTCAGGCAGAGGCCTGGGATTATCCGGAAGAGTTTTTTAAGAAACGTGTACATTACATAGAAAGAAATGAAATGAGTGGTACTGCTGTAATAAGAGCAGCCGATCTTATTTTGTCTAAAAAGAAACCTTTGGTAATCTGCGGCGGCGGAGTCAGATACTCAGAAGCAGGAGAGGTGCTTGCTGATTTCTGCGAAGAATTCAATATCCCCTTTGGTGAGACCCAGGCTGGGAAGTCAGCAGTAATATGGGATCATCCAATGAACATGGGTGGTATTGGTGTTACAGGTGGGCTTGCAGCAAACAAAATTGCAGCTGAAACAGATCTGGTTATTGCAGTAGGAACACGGTTATCCGATTTTACTACAGACAGTAAGTGGGCCTTTAAGAATCCGAATGTCGAATTTATCTCTTTGAATGTTAACAGTTTTGATGCATATAAAATGGATTCACAGCCTTTTATCTGTGACGCCCGTTCTGGTCTGATGGATCTTGGTGAAGTCTTGAGGATGAAGGATTATAAATCGGGGTATTTAAAAGAGATTGAAACAGTTAAAACAGAATGGAACTCAGAAGTTGACAGATTGTATAAAGCAGAGATGGATGGGAATGACTACTCTCAGTTAAGGGTTCTTGGACTGATGAACGAAGAGCTTTTCGACAAAAAAGCGATAATTGTCGGTGCATCAGGGAGTCTCCCGGGAGACCTTCAGAGAGTCTGGAGACCAAGGGAAAAAGACACCTACCACATGGAATATGGTTTTTCCTGTATGGGATATGAAGTTTCCGGAGCTTTCGGAGCTAAACTGGCAGAACCTGACAGAGAAGTTTATGTTATGGTTGGTGACGGTAGCTTTGTAATGCTGCACTCTGAATTACTTACTTCGATCCAGGAAGGGGTAAAGATAAATGTGATGCTCTTTGACAACAACGGTTTTGGGTGTATTGATAATCTTCAGAGAAGTCAGGGAATTCCTAAATTCGGCTGTGAACTGAAATTTAGAAATCCGGAAACAGGGCGCCTGGATGAAGGTGGTAAACTGATCCCTGTTGATTACGCTGCTATTGCTGCCGGTTATGGATGTAAAGTCTGGACTGTCAGAAATTCTGAAGAGCTTCGAAAAGCGGTAAATAAAGCAAAAGAAAGTTCAGTTTCAACTCTTATTGATATTAAGGTAGGTTTTGATTCAATGTCAGGCGGCTATGAAAGCTGGTGGAGAGTTGGAACCCCTGAAGTGTCAGAAAAACCTGAAGTAATAAAAGCAAATAAAACATTAAAAGAAAATATCAGTAAGGTTAAGCAGTTCTAACAGAGCTACGGGGAGATTATATATGGATAAAGCAAAAGTAAAACTTGCAATGGCGCCAATTGGATGGACTAATGACGATATGCCCGATTTAGGAAGTGAAAATAGTTTCCAGCAGTGTATCAGCGAAATGGCTTTGGCTGGTTATGCCGGTTCTGAAGTTGGCAACAAGTATCCTGGAGATCCGGAAGTTTTAAAACCTTATCTGGATGCGAGGGGTTTAACAATTTGTAATCAGTGGTTCAGCTCTTTTCTTGCCTCTAAACCTCTGATAGAAGTGGAGAAAGAGTTTCGGGAACAGCTGGACTTTTTAAAGAAGGTCGGAGCTAAAATTATCGGACCTTCCGAACAGACCAGATCCTGTCAGGGACAGGATATCTCTATTTTTTCAGGTAAAGCCGTATTTAACTCTGAAGAGTTTAAAAAACTCACGACCGGAATGGATCACCTTGGTAAAATTGCCAGAGAAGAGGGGATGAAACTTGCTTTTCATCATCATATGGGTACAAGTGTTCAGACTATTGAGGAAACAGAGAGATTTCTAAATGACACGGATTCTGGTTATGTATATCTTCTATATGATTCCGGTCATTTTGCATTTTCCCAGGAAGACCCTGTAGCAGCGCTTAAAAAATTTATCAGTCGAGTTGGGCATGTGCATCTAAAAGATCTGCGGACAGATGTTTTTGGTGAAGTTAAA
>CBDVAD010000181.1:0-7343 GCA_965371875.1 uncultured bacterium | reverse complement strand
TACAAAAGGGAAACGCCCAAAAAATATTTATTTAAATTCTGCCATTATCTCGCTGGTTGTTTTACTTGTTTCAGCTATTTGGAAAACTTCCTGGAGTCGTTCTTCAAGAGATGTTTTTTCTTCTTTGTAGAAGACGCCTGTATACATGTGTTCATCAGAATAAGCATATTTAAAAGCAGACATTTTATCTGATGGATCATGATCTTCCGGCAGGGGTTTTACCATCTCCTTAAGTTTAGAGTAGGGCAGAACACTGTAGGTGACACATGGGGACATGATATAGACCATGGAGAACCCTTTGTGTTGAATGGCTTCTGTTAATATTGAATGCATGGATTTCATGTCTGTACTGGTCGTTCTGGCAATATAACTTATGTTGTATGCAAGAAACATCGCAAGAGGATTAAGTGATTCTTCAGACACTCCGTAGGGTGAAGTTTTGGTGTTGTATCCCAAAGGTGTTGTTGGAGAGCTCTGCCCTTTAGTCATACCATAAACATTATTATCCAGGATTATATAGGTAAGGTCTACATTTTTTCGTGCTGCATGGGCAATATGACCTCCACCGATACTTAATCCATCACCATCACCGCCAATTGTTATAACATGCAGGTCTGGTCTTACTGTTTTAAGCCCTGTGGCAGTTGGGAGTGCTCTGCCGTGAGTTCCGTGGAGGGAGTAGGAATTAAAATAGTGAGAGAATCGCCCGGAACATCCAATACCAGATACTACTGCAATATCTTCGGGTTTGAATCCAAGTGTTTTAAATGTCTTATCCAATGCAGCCAGAACTCCATAGTCTCCACATCCAGGGCACCAGACTGGTTTTATTGTAGTGCTTTTATATGTATTAGATACTTGTGATATTGTCTTCATCTGCAATCCTCGCTACTTTCATGATGGCGTTGAATATTTCATCCGGAGTGAAGGGCATCCCTTCACATTTATGCACTTCGATGGGTTTTACACCGAACTTGGCCTTTATAAAGTGGGCAAACTGTCCTGTTAGATTTTCCTCTACAAGAATTAGATGTTTTAACCTGTGGAGGAATTTTGAAATCTGACGTTCCGGTAGGGGGGAGATTGTGTGGGGGTGTATATGTCTTATTTTAACTCCTGCAGCTTCTGCAAGGTACCGTGCTTCTCTTATTGCCCCTTCTGTTGATCCCCATCCCATTATTCCAATTCGTACATTAGGATCACCGTATGTCTCCATGGGGTTTCTCTCAAATGCCAGAGATACCTGATCCAGTTTTCTAAAGCGTTTTTTACTCATCATTAGATGGTTTTCCGGTCCCTGATTCGTTTTACCGTATTCATCATGTTCCAGGCCTGTTGCAAGATACTGACCGCCTGGTGTGCCTGGTCTGGTGATGGGTGAAATACCGGTTTTAGTATTCTTATAGCGTTTATAGTCCTTTAATTCTTCTTCTGTCGGAATCTGTCTTTGAACTATTTCTATTTGGTCTGCCTGGGGAATTTTTACTTTCTTTTTCCGGTCAAACTGATCTACCTGAAGGATCTTACTGAAATCGGGCATTTTTACAGTAGCTTTTCTGTAGCCTATTGACTGATCAGTGAGTAATATAACAGGCATCTGATATTTTTCAGCAAGATTGAAGGCTCTTATGGTTTGATAAAAGGTGTCTTCAACGTTTGTCGGGGCAAGTATTATCCGGGGTGATTCCCCTGCCGAACCATATACTGCAAATTTCATATCACCCTGTTCTGTCTTTGTAGGTAATCCGGTACTGGGGCCTCCTCTCTGTACATCTACTATGACAATCGGAAGTTCCAGCATCGATGCAAGACTCATCTGTTCTGACATTAATTGGAGTCCCGGTCCGGATGTTGGAGTTATTACCTTTTCCCCTCCAAAGGATGCTCCAATAATTGCAGATATCGCAGCAATCTCATCCTCCATCTGAATTGTCCTTCCACCCACAAGAGGAAGGAGTTTTGATAGTGTTTCAAATATTGATGTAGAAGGTGTAAGTGGATAGCCTGCAGAAAATTTGCATCCTGCAGCTATGGCCCCCAGGGCGACAGCCTGATTTCCGGATATAAACATATAATTTTCGGTGGCGGGCTCGCTCTTTGACAGATCCATTACTGTTTCTACACCCATTTCCTTAGCTGCAGCTGCACCTGCTTTCAGAGCTTTTATATTGCCCTCTACAACTTTTTCACCTTTGGAACCGTATCGATCATCGATTAGTTTTTCCAGACCTGGATGAGCCAGGCCATAGATATGGCTGAGAATACCAAGTACAACAACATTTTTACCAAGGGTTCTTCCAATAGTATCTACAGATATTTTTGAAAAAGGTATTGGATACTTAATAAAATTTCTGGATTCATCTATTTTTGTAAACTCAGGATCGTAGATAAGTATTCCTCCCTCTTTAAGATAAGGGATTGATTTATCGTAGGCCTCCTGGTTGAAAACAACCAGGCAGTCAACAAAACTACCCATTGAGTAGATTGTTATATCTTTGATTCTTATCTGGGTCATGGAATACCCACCCTTCATCTCTGTTGGATAGGTGATAAATGTAAATACATGATAGCTGGTTCTTGCTACTGCTTTTGCGAAAAGATCTCCGCAGCTTATGACTCCTTCACCACCCTCGCCGGCAACTCTTATTATAAAATCAATATATGATTTAAGCTTTGGTTTTCCAGGTTTTCCCATAAAAACTTCCTTTATTTTTTCTGTTATTTCAGACTTTCCGGAAACATAATCCCACTGAATCGAGGCTTAATTTTAAAGATTAAGCAATTATATATTACCATACACACCGACTATAACTACACAATTTGTGAAGTAATGTGTTACCAAACAGCCTCATTTAGTGCCAGGCTGGCAGATTTCTGTTAAGACACGACCGCTTGATTTTGGATGTAAAAAAGCAATCTTAGTACCGTGTGCTCCGTCTCTGGCAACTTTGTCCAGCATCTGAATCTCTGAATCTTCCATATGCTTAATTTCGCTGACAATACCATCTGTTTCATATGCTATATGATGGATGCCATCCCCTTTTTTTTCGAGGAATTTTGCTATTGGACTTTCCGGGGATGTTGGCTCCAGCAGTTCAATTTTTACTTCACCTACCTCAAACATTGCAACTTTTACCTTCTGGTCGGTCACCTCTTCAGTTCCAAGGTTTTTAAAACCCAGGACATCTCTGTAAAATGGAATTTGAGCTTCCAGGGATGAAACGGCAATACCAATATGATTTATTTTTTTAATCATTACAGAACGTTCTCCTTTTTTAGTTCCATCAATTTCTCATTTACAAAATTGTAAGGTCTAATTTCTTTGTTGTAAACTCTTTCTATCCATAATGCAATATTTTCTTCCAGATTGAGTCTGCTGTCCAGAATTTCCCTCAGTTTTGATGCAAATATATGTTCTATTTCTTTTCGAATACGATCTTTCCTTCGCCTGGCCATCAAACCGGAATTTTTAAATAAGTCCAGACGCTCAAATAGAGAATTATACAGATCTTCTGTTCCTGTATTATTTTTGGCTGATGCAAGTTTTATTGGTGGAATTGATGCTTCATCCTGTCCGGATCCAAGCATAAGCATGTATTCAATCTCAGATTTTAAACGATCTGCTCCATCGATATCACTTTTATTTACCAGAAACAGATCGGCAATTTCCATTATCCCTGCCTTCATGGCCTGGATCTCATCTCCCATTCCCGGTACAAGGGTTAGAAGGATAAGGTCTGCCAGCTCCATAACTTCTACTTCTGTCTGACCAACACCAATTGTTTCTATAATAATTGTATCGAAGCCTGCAGCATCAAAAACCTGTATTGCCCCGGCGGTTGCTGTGGATATTCCTCCCAGGTGCCCCCGGGATGCCATAGATCTGATAAAGACTCCCGGATCGGTTGCATGGGTCTGCATACGCAGTCTGTCTCCCAGGATTGCTCCACCCGAGAAGGGTGAACTGGGGTCTACAGCAATAACCGCAATTTTTTTATTTCTGTTTCTTTCGAAGTGAATAAAACGATCTACAATTGTACTTTTACCTGCGCCAGGGGGGCCGGTTACACCGATAACAAAAGCATTTCCCGTAAATGCGTGGAGATTATCTATAAGTTCCTCTTTTTCATGAGTATCATTTTCGATGAGTGTGATAGCTCTTGCTATAGCTCTTGTATGCCCCTGACGAATACTCTCTACTAAATCCATTTACAAAAATCAGGCGGCTGTTGAACCGGTTTTTGATTTAATAAAGCTTATAACTTCACTTATAGGAGCTCCTGGTCTGAAGATAGCCTGTACACCTTTTTCTTTCAGAAAACCAAGGTCTTCTTCCGGTATAACACCTCCGCCGAAGACAACTATGTCTCCTGCATCCTGAGCTTTAAGAAGATCAACTATTCTTGGGAAAAGTTCGTTATGAGCTCCTGATAAAAGGCTTAATCCTACAAAATCCACATCTTCCTGGATTGCTGTGGCAACAATGGATTCAGGGGTTTGTCTTATTCCAGTATATATAACTTCATAGCCCGCATCTTTCAGGGCTCTTGCAATATATTTTGCACCTCTGTCATGGCCGTCAAGGCCGGGTTTTGCAATTACGATTCTTATTTTTTTATTCATAGCAATTCCTCCTGTTTCAACACATAACAAATGGTATAACACCAAATGTTATGTTTTGGTTTAATAACATTGGCGCAAGCCTTGCGCCCCTACATTGGTACAAACATCACAAATTGGATAAATCAATTATGATGTTTGATTCAATAATATGGGCACGATATATCGCGCCCCAACGATTACAACACGATTGATTCACGGTATTCGCCGAACTGGTCGCGCAGGACGTTTGATATTTCGCCCAGGGTTGCGTATTCCCTTACTGAATCTAATATTAATGGCATGAGGTTTACATCCTCCCTGGCGGCTCCTTCAGAAAGGGCTGCAAGGCACTCTTTCACTTTTGCATCATTCCTGTTTGCTCTTACAGTTTTCAGGTTTGCTTCCTGTACCTTCTGTAGTTCAGGATTAACCTTTAACAGTCCGCCTGGAGCTGCCTCTTCTATTTTAAACTTATTCACACCAACTACTACTCTGTCTCCTGATTCTACAGATTTCTGATATTTGTATGCGGAGTCCTGAATTTCTTTCTGGACATAACCTTTTTCGATTGCCTTCACCATTCCACCCATATCCTCAATTCTGTTTATATAGTTCCATGCTTCCTCTTCAATCTTATCGGTCATCTGTTCGATATAGTAGGAACCTGCAAGGGGGTCGACAATATTTGCCACACCTGATTCATGGGCAACAATCTGCTGTGTTCGAAGGGCAACTCTAACGGAGTCCTGTGTTGGAAGCGCCAGAGCCTCATCTCTGGAATTTGTATGAAGACTTTGTGTCCCTCCCATAACTGCTGCCAGGGTCTGGATAGCGACACGGACAATGTTATTGTCAGGCTGCTGGGCTGTTAAAGTTGAGCCTGCTGTCTGTGTATGAAATCGCATCATCATGGACTTCTCTTTCTTTGCAGAGAATTTTTCTTTCATTACTTTTGCCCAGATTCTTCTGGCCGCTCTGTACTTTGCAACTTCTTCCAGAAGATCATTGTGAGCATTAAAAAAGAAGGAGAGTCGGCCGGCAAACTGATCTACATCGAGACCTACTCCAATAGCATTTTTTACATACTCAATACCGTCCGCTATTGTAAATGCAATTTCCTGAATAGCTGTAGATCCGGCTTCCCTTATGTGGTAGCCCGAGATGCTTATTGTGTTCCATTTGGGCACTTCTGCAGAGCAGTATTCAAAAATGTTATTTATCAATCTCATTGAGGGAGCAGGTGGAAAGATGTAGGTGCCACGGGCAATGTACTCTTTCAATATATCATTTTGTATTGTACCCCGAATTTGCTCCCTGGTTACGCCTTGTTTTTCTGCCACAATAATGTACATAGCAAGAAGTACAGCTGCTGGTGCGTTGATAGTCATTGAAGTAGATACTTTGTCCAGAGGTATTCCATCAAACAGGGTTTCCATATCCTTAAGGCTGTCAATTGCTACTCCAACCTTACCGACCTCTCCGGCACTTATTGGATCATCAGAGTCGTATCCAATCTGAGTCGGAAGATCGAAGGCAATGGATAAACCCGTTTGCCCCTGCTCCAGAAGGTACTTGTATCTACTGTTGGATTCCTCTGCTGTTCCAAAACCTGCGTACTGGCGCATAGTCCAGAATCTGCCCCTGTACATGGTAGGCTGAACCCCTCTTGTGTAGGGGTATTCTCCCGGGAAGCCAAGTTTTTCTTCATAGGAAAAAGTATTGTCCGGTATATGCAAATTATCTACTTCTGTATCTGATCCTGTAACAAGGTTTTTCCGGGCAGGGAATCTGCTTGTTACTTTATTAAGTGTAGTTTCTTCCCATACTTTTTTTTTGTTTTCCAGGTTATTGCTGTCTGGCACCTTAGTACCTCCTGTAAGTTTTAATGCTGTATATTTATGAGTATAAGGGAAGATGTTTAATTGTCCACATTTTTTTTCAATTTGCTTGCAGATAAATTAGTAAAGGCCTAGAATTACAATATGGTTATGAACTTACTTCTTGTGGTAACAGTACTTTTTGGTTTGCTGGCAGTGATGGTTGCCCTTTACCTGATAAAGCTTACAGAGCATAAATTAGCCTGGATTATTTTATCTTTAGGTCTTTTATTAGCTGCTCTTCTCCGTCTTTTCAGGTATTTGAATTTTTTTATAACAAGTTCATTTCTTTCTTCTCCATATCTGACACATGCAATTGCCTTTATAGTATCCGTGCTGCTTTTTATTGGTTTGTATTTAATAATTCCTGTTGTCAAGTCAATTAAACTTTCAGAAGCAAGGTATCGATCAATTTTTGATACATCCGGTGTTTCAATTTGGGAAGAGGATCATTATGGGATTTACATGTTATTGGAAGAGCTTAAAAAAACAGGTGTTACCAACTTAAGAGATTATATTACAGAGCACCCCGAGTTTATAGAGGAAGCAATTGAATGCATTAATGTTATAGGTGTAAACCAGGCAACGCTGGATTTATTCAAAGCCAGGGGGAAAAAGATCTTCCTTGGAAATCTGGGAATAACATTTACTCCTCAATCGGATCAGATCTTTATAGATGAGCTTGTCTCTGCCTTTGATGGGAATACTGTATTTGAAGCGGAAACTCAGTATAAAGACCTGGAAGGAAACCTTCTTAATGTAATTATTAAAATTGTAGATCCTGAGGAAAAGGAACCCGGAAAAACATCAATTGTCAGTATTACCGATATTACAGCCAGGGTTTTGGCAGAGAAGAAACTTCTT
>CBDVAD010000180.1:0-7402 GCA_965371875.1 uncultured bacterium | reverse complement strand
TGTTAAAGCATCAAGACAAATGGGAGAGCCAGAGATACTTCCTGGTGGAGTTGTTCAGTTTGCACATATGTTGACAGGTAAAATTGGACATATTCATTTAATAGATTCAGATGAAACACTTCATGATGATGAAACTTCTACTCATGCTCCTTTAGGACGCGGAGTTTTAAACTTCGATGAAATTATGCCGGCTATTGCTGAAGCAGGCTATGATGATGAATGGTGGACTATAGATTTATGCTTTTGGCCAAAGGCTCTGGATGTAACTGCAGAAAATAAGATTTTTCTTGATAAACTTATCGGAAAATATGGTAAATAAGGGAGTATTTAAATGGAAGGAAAAATGAAAGCACAGGTTTTTTACGAGGCTGAAAACATGAAGCTTGAACAAGTTGATATTCCTAAAATCAGCCCTGTAGAAGTTCTGGTAAAAATCAAATATGTGGGTATCTGTGGTTCTGATGTATCTTATTATTTTGGTTGGAGTCCTGTAGATACTCCTGATGGTAAAGGTCCTCTGATCCTGGGTCATGAATTTACAGGTGAAGTTGTTGAAGTAGGTGAAGTTCCAAAATCTCTCGGACTTTTTAAACCCGGGGACAGAGTCGTTGTAAATCCGGTACAGAATTGTAATGCCTGTTATTCATGCGCCGAAGGTAATACCCATTGTTGTACAACCCTATCAGTAAATGGTGTAAATAAAGATGGTGCTTTTGCAGAATATGCATCTGCTCTTTATACAGGACTGTTTAAACTTCCTGATGATGTAAGTTACAGCGATGGTGCTTTTATTGAACCTCTTGCCTGTGCCGTAAATGGTATGAATAAAATGGAGATAGAACCGGGGCAGTTTGTGGCTATCTTTGGCCCGGGAGCCATTGGGCTTATGATGGTTCAACTTGCAAAATCTATGGGTGCCGGTAAGGTCCTTCTTATTGGTACACGTGATTACAGACTTGAAGCTGGACGTGAAATGGGTGCTGACTATTTAATAAATATAAAGGATACAAAATCACCATATTATAAAAATGATGTAAAGGCTGCCGTCTCAGAATTAACAAATGGAAAACTTGCTGACAGGGCAATTACTCCTACCGGTTCAAATGAAGGCTTTGAAATGGCTGTTGATATCTGTGGTAACTGTTCTATAATTATTCATTTTGGTCTTCCTGATGGTGATGCCAAATTTTCTATTCCGGCATTGGAGTTTCACACTATGGATAAGCAGATTCGTTCTGCATGGCTTGCTCCAGGCGTTTGGCCTCAGACACTTAGTATGGTTAAAGAAGGGCTTGTTGATGTAAGCAGTCTTGTTACACACACAGTTTCTCTTGAAGAGACTGGTAATGCAATAAAGTCTTTACGGGATAAAAAAAATAACCCGCTAAAAATACAGGTAAAGATAGATTAAGGGGAGAAAGTTATGAAATCAGAATCCAGTGTTAAAGTGGTAATTGTTGGATTGGGATTCGGAGCTGAATTTATACAAATTTATAAAGATATGAAATATGTTGAAGCCGTAGGAATTTGTGCCCGGACAGCTTCTGATGTTAAAGAGGTAGGTGACAAATATAATATAGCAAATGACATGCGTTTTACTGACTTTGATGAAATACTAAAGCGTGATGATATTAATGCAATTCATATAGTTACTCCGTTTTTAATACATGCTGAGCAAACAATAGCCTCTCTTAAGGCTGGCAAACATACTGCCTGTACCGTTCCTATGGCACTAAGTGTTGAGGACTGTAAAGCTGTAGTTAAGGCTAAGAAGAAAGCACGTAAGGTCTATATGATGATGGAGACGGTACTTTACAGCAGGGAGTATCTTTATGTAAAAAATCTTGTAGATTCAGGGGAATTCGGAAGAGTTCAGTTTGCGCGTGGATCCCATCAACAGGATATGGGGCTTGAAGGCTGGCCGGAGTACTGGCTTGGGTTCCCTCCCATGTTCTATGGTACACATGCAATAAGCCCCCTTGTAGATATTAATAATTCACTTGTTGATTCAGTTGTCTGTCACGGATCGGGGAGGATTGATGAGGACATGATTCCAAAATACGGATCTCCATTTGCAATTGAAACAGCAACTTTTAAGTTGAAGGATACGGATGTCAGGGTTGAAGCTACAAGGTCACTATACAACACTGTAAGGCAGTACCGGGAAAGTTTCGATTGTTATGGTGACAAAATGGCCTTTGAATGGGAACAAATTGCAGATGAAGGTCACGTTCTGTTTGAAGGTGGAGAGAATGCCAAAAGAATTCATGTACCGGATACTGATCAATTGCTACCTGAAGAGATTAAGAAATATACCAGGAGAGAGCAGATAAAAGATCAGGATCATGTTTCGTTTATCCAGGGAGCTGGACACGGGGGGTCTCATCCTCATCTGGCAAATGAATTTATTAATGCAATTATTGAGGGTAGAAATTCTGCTGTTGATGCTGTAAAAGGAGCAAATATTACAGCTGCCGGATTATGTGCTCATGAGTCTGCAATTCAAAATGGAAAAGTTGTCAAGATTCCGGATTTTGAAGATATTTAAGCTGTTAGTCTGATTATGAAATTGGCCCGGTTCCTTTCGTGGAGGTCGGGTTTTTTATTTTTTACAAAAAGGGAAAAAAGATGAAGAGCATAACAGAAATCATGGAAGAAGCACACAAAGAAGGAATACTTATTCCAGCATTAAATATAGCACATTTGCCAATGACAGAGCCAATAATTAAAGCAGCAGTAGATACGACAACCTTTGTTCTTATTGAAGTTTCCAGAATAGATTGGAATAATTTTGGTGCCGGAAGTGTCAGAGATGTTTATGTTGAATATTCAAAATACATGAATGAAAAATTTACACGATTGCACCTGGATCATGTACCGGTGATTGATGAAAATAATGAAAGATTGGATTATATGCAGATAATCCGGGAAGCAATTGATCTGGGTTATGATTCTGTAATGGTCGATGGCTCTCGTCTTTCACTAACTGATAATATTGCAGCTGCTAAGGAAGTTTCTGATTATGCTCATAACAGTGGAATTGCTGTTGAGGCGGAGCTTGGTGCTGTTCTGGGTCATGAGAGTGGACCTCTGCCTCCCTATGAGGAACTCTTTGCAAGCGGTAAGGGTTTCACACATGTTGATGAAGCTGTAAAATTTATGGATGAATCAGGATGTGACTGGCTTTCAGTTGCCATAGGTAATATTCATGGAGCAATTTCCGGAGCTGCTATGAATGAGAAAAAACCGGAAGCAAGAATAAATCTTGAGCATCTTGATAGTTTAAATAAAGCCCTTGGGATTCCTTTAGTACTCCATGGCGGAAGTGGAATCAACCTTGACTACGTAAGAAAAGCAACAAAATTTGGAATATCAAAAATGAATATAGGTACTGATATACGACAAGTTTATGAGTGGGCTCTAAGGGATGAAGGTAGCCTGGAAAAGGCTCAGAATGCCTTATATGAACGCTGTTGTAAGATATTTAAAACGGATCTTACTGTGGCAGGAAAGGCTAATCTCTTCTTTTGACATATAATTTTAAAGGTGGGATGAATGATTTTTTTAGGTATTGATCTGGGTACAACCGGGTGTAAAGCTGTTCTTTTTGATGAAAAGGGAACTTCTGTTTCTTCTTCATACAGAGAATATTCAATAATAAGTGATGCTCCGGGTTATGCTGAACTGGATTCAATACGTATCTGGAATTATGTCAAAGAGATGATAATAGAATGCCGGTCAGGGACTAGTGAATCAATTAAAGCCATCTCTGTAAGTTCTCTGGGGGAAGCTCTTGTCCCTGTGTCTAAAAATAGAAAACCAATTGGTAATTCCTTACTGAATTATGATAGCCGTGGAAATGAATATCTCCCATGGTTGTCTGATATAATTTCAGATGAAGATTTATATGCAGTTAATGGAAATCCACTAGGTCCGAGTTATACACTTACAAAATTGTTATGGTACAAGAAGGTTGAAACTGAGATATATGAAAGAGCAGATAAATTTCTTCTGTGGGGAAGTTATATTTTATTCATGATGGGCGCCGATACTTTTGTGGATTATTCTCTTGCCAACAGGACCCTTCTTCTGGATATAGATCAGAAGCAATGGAATTGGGATCTGATTGGAAAAGTCGGTCTTGATCCGGAAAAACTACCAAGACTAGCCGAAGCAGGTACAGTTTGTGGTAAAATGTCTGTAGAATTATCTTCTGAATTAGGTATGTCTGAACAGCCTCTACTTGTCCTTGGAACTCATGATCAATGTGCGAACGCACTTGGCTGTGGAGTTCTGGAGAAAGGTTCTGCAATGTATGGGATGGGAACCTATCACTGTATTGTATCTGTTTTTGATGTACGGAAAGAGAATAGAGATATGCTTTCAAAAGGTCTGAATACGGAGCATCATGCAGTTCCTGATCGGTGGGTTAGTTTTATTTATAATCAGGGGGGAATCCTTTTAAAATGGTTTCGTGATACTTTCGCATTAGAAGCTAAGGAAAAAGGAAATACCAGTATTTATACAGACTTGTTATCTGAAATGCCTGATGGACCAAGTTCCCTTTCTGTGCTGCCTCATTTTATTGCAACAGGAACTCCTGATTTTCTTGATAAAACAACAGGGATGATATCAGGACTTACTATTGATACTACCAGGGGCGATATTCTGAAAGCTATTCTCGAAGGTATTGCATTTTACCTGAAAGCGAATCTGGATAATCTTCCTCCTGGAATGGAAATTGAAGAATTCCGTGTAGTTGGAGGTGGAAGTAACTCAGATATATGGATGCAGCTTACAGCAGATATCATGGAGAAGCCATGTACAAGGACTAAGGTTGCTGAAGCAGGTTCCCTCGGTGCTGCAATTCTAGCATCATATGGATCAGGGTATTATCAAACTTTTCAGGATGCCGTTGATAATATGGTTACAACCGGACGGGTATTTACTCCTGATAAAGAGAGGGCTCGTTTATACTATCCAAATTATGCAAGGTATAAAGAGATCTTCCCAAAGTTCGGCGGATTTCTGTCAGGATACAAAAATTTATAATTTAAATAGAATATGATTTTACGTGGAGGTTATAGATGGATAAAGCTATTAAAGTGGCAATTGTAGGCCTGGAATTTGGAACTGAATTCATACCCATCTATCAGGCACATCCAAACTCCAAAATGCAGGCAATTTGTCAACGAACGCAATTTCATTTAGATGAGGTAGGAGATGCTTATAACGTCCAATCACGTTACACGGATTATTCGGAACTATTAAAGGATACTAATATCGATGCTATTCATATAAACACGCCACCAATGAGTCATGCAGACCATGTTGTTGCCGGACTACGGGCAGGAAAACATGTAGCATGTACAATTCCTATGGCACTAAGCGTAGAAGATTGCAAACGTATCGTTGATACATCTGCGGAGACTGGAAAGAAATATATGATGATGGAAACGGTTGTTTACAGTCGTGAATTCCTATATGTGAAATCTCTCTATGATAAAGGAGAGATGGGACGAGTACAATTCTACAGATCGTCTCATCAACAGGATATGAAAGGCTGGCCTTCTTACTGGGAAGGATTTCCACCCATGTGGAATGCTACTCATGCTGTTTCCCCAACATTGGCATTAAGAAAGGATGTCGCTGAATGGGTTCAATGCGCAGGTTCCGGTCGTATTCAGGAACATATGATTGACCAGTACAATTCATCCTTTGCAATTGAATCAACTCACATAAAGTTCAGGAATACAGATGTATTTGCCGAGGTTACAAGATCACTCTTTGCTACTGCAAGACAATATCGTGAAAGTTTTGATGTGTTTGCATCAGAAAAATCTTTTGAGTGGACTCAGGTTGAAGGTGAAAAACATATTATTCATACCGGGGAGAATCCTGAGCGAATTAACATACCGGATTTTGCAGATAAATTGCCTACGGAAATCAGAAAATTTACAACCGGAGGCGTTTACGATACAGGAGAACATCCACACCTATCTTTCATTCAGGGGGGAGGTCATGGAGGTTCACACCCACACCTGGCCCATGAATTTATTTCTGCGATTATCGATGATCGTGAACCTTACCCTAATGCAAGTCAGGCAGCAAATATTACATGTGCAGGGATCCTCTCTCACGAGTCAGCTCAACGTGGAGGAGAAAGAATACTACTTCCTGAATTTACTCTTTGGAAATAAAGAGTGAACACAAATATCTTTTCTTTATAGTCAATATGCAAACAGCAACCAGTTTCAAAAATGGTATAAGTTAAGAAATATTTTTTCTAATACCCCTTTAAATTCCTTATAACCCTGAAATCCCTATCAAAAATAACCAAATCAGAAGCCTTTCCAATCTCTATACTCCCCATACTCCTGTCCAGTCCAAGCAGTCTGGCAGGATTTATCGTTGCAAACTTTACTGCTTCATGTACAGGAACTCCTGTAATTCCAATAAAGTTTGCAATAATTTCAGGAAGAAGTTTATTTGATCCGATCAGAGTTCCACTCTCTTTATATCTGACTCCGCTCTCATCTGAAATAACCGGTATCCCGCAGTATTCTCCTTCTCCAAAATCGCTGCCTGCAGAGATAACAGCATCAGAGATAAGAATTAGTTTTTCATGATTAAGATGCTCATAACTCATCTTAATTATCTCATCAGATAGATGGATACTGTCACCATTTAATTCAAAGAAACTATCTTTATACAGGAAAGGAAACATTGCAAGTCCCGATTGTTTGTGTGAAATCCCTGACATTGCGTTATACAGATGTGTAATATTTAGTTTGGATGAATATTTTTCAAGAGTTTTTAGATCTGAAATGGTACAGTTTGAATGACCAGGGGCAGGTATAATATTATTTTCTATTAAGTGACGGATAATAATTTCCGCATCTTTAATTTCAGGTGCAATGGTCATTATTTTTAACAATCCATGACTATTAAGGATTATTTCATCAAGAAGTTTAAGATCTGCAGCAGATATATTCTCTTCAAGTATTCCACCCCGTTTTTCTTCATTTATAAACGGACCCTCAAGGTAATATCCGGGAATTGATTCCTTTAGCTTTGTCAGCTTGTTCATGGCAGAATGTAAATTCTTTAAATATTTAGAATTGTATTGAAAAGTAGGCAGAAAGGTATTTATACCCCGGGCTTGTAGAAAGGTTTCAGCCTTTTCATAGTATTCAGCAGGTATACTGGCAAAATCATAGGGACCGCATCCATGAATGTGCATTTCAATAAGTCCTGGTGTTACAAAACCACCTGCCGCATCAATTACCTCATAACTATCATAGGCTGACACTTTTGCCCGGCAGGACTCGATAATATCAGTAATTATATAATTATTTACTGCGAGTAGATGATTATGAAGTGTTTTATTCTCAAGAATTAT
>CBDVAD010000179.1:0-7404 GCA_965371875.1 uncultured bacterium | reverse complement strand
AATGGATTTTGCAGAGAAATTTACAATACTTCAGTCTGCAATGGCTGGTGGAGAAAGAATATTCTCCCTTATGGATGATGTAGACCGGATAGAAGACAAAGGAACAAAAACTCTCCGGACGACCGTAAAGGGAAAGATCGAGTTTAAAGATGTCTCATTTGCCTATAAAGAGAATGAACCTGTTCTGAATAATCTCTCCTTTACCGTCCATCCAGGTGAGAAAGTAGCACTTGTAGGTTATACAGGAGCAGGAAAAACAACTATCGCAAACCTGATTACACGATTATGGGATGTTAACAGTGGAGCTATCCTTCTTGATGAAATTGATATTAGAAAACTGGAACTGAAGAATTTAAGGGAAACAGTAATACCCGTACAGCAGGATGTTTTCCTGTTTTCCGGAACCATCGAAGAGAGCATAAAGACAGGACTCGATATTCCTGAAAACGAAATCAAAGAGGCAGCTGTACTGGCTCAGTCTGACAGTTTCATATCAAAGATGGAGAATGGATATCAGACAATACTCAACGAACGTGGGTCCAACCTCTCGACAGGACAGAGGCAGCTGCTCTCCTTTGCAAGAGTAATAGCTCAGAATCCACAGGTAATAATCCTGGATGAAGCAACTGGTAATGTTGATACCGAAACAGAAAAACTTATACAGAAAGCAATAGAAGAGCTTATGAAAGAGAGAACATCTCTTGTTATTGCACACAGGTTATCAACAATCCGGAATGCAGATAAAATTCTTGTTCTTTCTAAAGGGCATCTGGAAGAGATAGGGACTCATGAAGAGTTGCTGGCTTTGAAGGGGATCTACTATAATTTGTATAAACTGCAGTATGAAGGGCAGGGGAAGAAGTAGACTTTCCATTCACCTTGTGAATTTCAATAAAATCTTCTATAATTTAGAAATGAAATTAAATAAAAATGTAATAATTTCACGAGAGAAGCTGACAAAATATTTGCTGATTTTAAAAAAGCGGAATGATAAATCCCAGTGGTTGGCGAAAGCTGGATATACAATTGATAACTGGAAGATATTAGAAAACGATTTAAGAGAGCAAATATTGCAAAATGATGCTATTTTTATTGAAGATACATCATACGGTCAACTATATGAGATTAGAGGTAATCTATCAGGACCAAACGGGAATAGTCTCTCAGCATGTACCATTTGGATGAAAGAATCTGAAACAGGAAACACAAAATTTATAACAATGTATCCTGATAGAAAGGAGCAATAACATGACATATAATTTATTTGAAGAAGTTGCATTGAGCAGAGATATTCCTGAAAAACGATTAAAGAAAGGTGATGTTGCAACTATTGTCGAACACCATCCTGTATCTGTCGGAGAAGAAGGTTATTCATTGGAAGTATTCAATTCTCTTGGAGATTCTATTGCTGTCATAACTGTTCCAAAGTCAGCTATTGAACCATTGACTTCAAATGAAATCTTCAATGTTCGTTCATATGCAATCGCTTAGGAATATAATTACTGAAAGTTTTGCCGGAATAGGGAAGGGAGGCTTTTATAACACTGGCTGAGCAACTAATAGAGCAAGGCATTGAATAAGGTATAGTTCAGGGTATTGAAATCTCTCTAATTGTCCCAAGAACCATTTTATTCTTACCCGCAGTAATTACCGTTCCAATAATTTCTGTTAAATATTCAGTTTTATCTTTTCTCTGAAGATTTACCTGTATTTGCACAACTATCGGGAGATCTATTTAATAAAGCTGAAAATGTTCAATTCTTATCTACAAACTTTTAATGCCTCCGGTGCAAGTTGAGTAAGAGGCAATACATGATCCACAGTACCCAGTTTAATCGCCTCTTTCGGCATACCAAAAACTACGCAACTATCCTCGTCCTGCGCAAATGTATCTGCTCCTGCATCTTTCATTTCCTTCATTCCTGCCGCACCATCAGCTCCCATTCCTGTCATAATAATACCTACAGTATTGCTTCCTGCATATCTTGAGGCAGATCGAAAAAGTACATCCACAGAGGGTCTGTGCCTACTGACAAGGGGCCCTTTTCGTACCTCTACATAGTACCTGGCACCGCTTCGCTTAAGGAGAGTATGGTAGTTACCGGGAGCAATCAGGACTCTGCCTCGAATTATTGTATCATTATCCGAAGCCTCCTTAACCGTTACCTTGCATAATCCGTCCAGTCTTTTTGAGAAAGCACTGGTAAAATGTTCCGGCATATGCTGTACAATAACCATCCCCGGAGCATCCATTGGCAGAGCTTCCAGGAAAACTCTTAGAGCCTCGGTCCCACCTGTAGATGCCCCGACGACAATAATTTTCTCTGTTGTTCTGATCATTGAATTTCCGCCTTTCTTAGCGGATAGAACTACGTCTGCTGAGTATTTGGGAGGCACTTTCATCGAAAATGATGACCTGGCTTTGATCTTTCTTCTTGAAAGATATGCAGCCTCAACTGCATCACATATACGAATTTTAGATTCTTCCAGGAACCTTCTTGTAGCAAGCTTAGGCTTTGTAATAATTTCCACAGCCCCGTATTCCATGGCTTTTAATGCTGTTTCCGAGTTGGTTTCTGTCAGACTTGAACAGATAACCACAGGAATAGGATGGTTACTCATAATTTTCTGCAGGAACGTGAGCCCATCCATTCGGGGCATCTCTATATCAAGAGTAATTACATCCGGTATCTGTATTTTCATTTTTTCCATTGCCACAATTGGATCTCTGGCGGTTCCCATGACATTAAAACGGGAATCAGAAGAAATTACTTCAGAGAGAGACTCCCTTACAACTGCAGAATCATCGACAACTAAAACTTCTATTTTTTTATCCATTAAAGCTTCCTGTATATAGTGGACCCTACCTGCTTAACCGGCACATCCATATTAAACAAACTTTCGGAATGGCCGATAAAAAGATAGCCTCCAGCCTTTAAGTGTCTGCAGATTTTGTTAATTATTTCTTCCTGAGTAGATTTGGTAAAATAGATAGCTACATTCCGAAAAAAAACAATATCCATTTTTCCGGAAATAGAATACTGCTTATCCATAAGATTCAAATATTCGAATTGTACATTACTTTTAATCTCCGGCTTGATTTTCACAAGAGGGTTAGTGTTATTTCTGCTTCGGAGCAGATATTTTCGTCTAAGCTGTATGGGAACAGGCTCGACATCTCTTTCTGTGTAGATAGCAGCTCTTGCCTTAGAAAGGACCTCTGAGGAAATATCTGTTCCTTTAACCAGGTACTTAAAGGAAGGAGAGTGTTCAGTAAATTCGCTCAAAACCATGGCCAGAGTGTAGGATTCCTCTCCACTTGAACATCCGCAGCTCCATACATTACAGGTACTCTTTGTACTGAGCTGTCTGCAGAATGGCATCTCCGGAAGAACATTATTAAGCAGGTATTCAAAATGGTCTGCTTCACGAAAAAAGTCAGTTTTATTGGTTGTTATAAGATCAACCATGCTTATCATTTCACCCCTTTCTCCTCCAGGGCTGAAAATGTAATCAGCATAGTCGGAGAAAGATTTTATATTGAGTTTTCTCAGTCTTTTTTGAAGACGGGACTCAACCATGACCTTTTTTGAAGGAGGAAGCTGAATACCATATTCTGTATCAATAAATCTGCTTATCCTGGAAAAAGTTTCGTTGCCAAGTTTATGTTCCTTCAATGCTGTCGTAATCATACTGCCTCTCCTATTAATTCTGAAGCTTGAACTAGTTTTAAGATATCGAGTATAAGTGCAACAGTCCCGTCACCTAAGATTGTTGCACCGGCTATTCCTTCGATATCTTTATAAACAAGCCCTAAATTTTTTACGACTGTCTGCTGCTCCCCGACAACTTCATCCACAAGAAGACCTGTTTTTTTATTTTCTGAGTTTATAATAACGATGTGTTCAATATCAGGAATCTGACCGTTCAATGAAAATATCTTTCGCAAATTAAGATAGGGAACAAGCTCACCACGAACATCTATCTGGCTTATATCCCTTACCCGGTCAGCTTCAGTCATTTTCATCTCAATACACTCTTCAACAGATGAAAGAGGAATAATATAGTGTTCGCAGCTTATACGAATAAGAAGTCCTTCAATTATTGCCAGAGTGAGTGGAATCTTAAGGGAGATTAGAGTTCCATTTTCCCTTTTACTTTCAATATCTATACTGCCTCCAAGGCCATCAATTGTTTTCTTTACAACATCCATACCGACACCCCGTCCGGAGACACCGGTAACCTCTTTAGCAGTAGAAAAACCAGGGGCAAAGATAAGCTTAAAGATCTCTTTTTCTGTAGGAATAGTTCCTGTTGGAATAATACCTTTCTGAACTGCCTTATTAAGCAGCTGTCCTGTATCAAGGCCGGCTCCATCATCCCGTACCTGAATAAGAACATATGCTCCGGAATGGATTGCACTTAGATAGATAGTTCCTGTGGGGCTTTTACCAACTTTCTCCCTTTCACCTGGCATCTCGATACCATGATCGATTGAATTACGAATAAGGTGTACTAAGGGCTCAACCAGCCGCTCTATTATTGTGGCGTCCAGCTGTGTTTCGGCCCCTTCTGTAACCAGTTCAATTCTCTTACCAAGCTGATGCGAAAGGTCCCTGATCAGCCTCTTAAACCGGCTGAAGGTTGTACCTATTGGTATCATCCGGAGACTCATAGAAAGGTCCCGAAGTGAGGAAGTAATACGTTCAACTTCTTCCCCAAGTGATTGAAACTCAATATTATTATTATCAGATATTTTCTGGGTTAATCCGGCCTGTATGGTTACCAGTTCTCCTACCATATCAATGAGTTGATCAAGTTTGTATGACCCAACCCGAATACTGGACTCTTTCTGTAATTTCTCCCGGCTCTCTTTAATCTTCTTAATCTGCGCCTGTTCCGCCAGGGCCGACTCTATTTCCGTTTTGTCCGTAAGCCCTGCTTTAACAAGCATTTCTCCGATGGGTTCCTGCTTAATAAGGAAATTTTTCAGGGTTTTCTCATCGATATCACCCCGTTCAACCAGAATTTCACCCAATTTTTTGGGTAAACTATCACCTGTCAACTGTGTTTCATTGTCAATTATCTCAATTTTTAGTTCACTCTCGTCTTCCACAAATATAAAAATATCCTTAATTGCATTTATTCCTTTGCCAGTAGCAAGAATTATATCCCAGGAAATATAACAGTATTCAGATTTCAGATTTTCAAAATTGGGAATATCCTGAGGATGGGCAGTTATGTGACAGTCTCCCATCGCCCTGAGCTCATCCAAAAGATTCAGGGGATTAGTCCCATGGAGAAATATTTCTACATCAGGTTTAAACCTGATACGATATATGGAAAGACTCTGATCCAAATCAGAAATTGTTCCATTTTCTGCTGCTTTCTTTGGAGCGGATCCAGAGGAGGCAACTTCCTTTATTGTAACGGAACCTGCAAGTAATTTTAATTTGTCAATTATTTCTTTGTTCTGTCTGATAACTTCATCAGAATCTTCTTCTCCATTCAACATCCTGGATATACTGTCCCTGGCAGAGAGGGTAATATCAATTAAAGAACCTGTAACAGGGAGTTCATCGTTTCGAACAAAATCAAAAACCGATTCAATCTCATGGGCAAAGTCAGCTATTTTGGTAAACCCGAACATTGAGCCGGAACCCTTTATGGTGTGAAGTGCCCTGAATACCTGATTTATAATATCCTTATTCTGTGGATCTTCTTCCAGTTCCATCAGGCTTGTTTCAAGTTCGACCAGGATCTCATCTGCTTCTTCATGGAAAGCAGCCTGCATTTTCTCAGTATATATATCGCTCATTGGAAATTACTCTCTATATGGAAATCTGTTCCTGTTGGATCTATATCTATACTGAAGTGAGTCTCAAATCCTGCCTTTACAATGAGATCCCATATTACAGTTGGATCATCAATAAGAACTGACAAATTTTTATTTAGCCTGTGAGCAGCTTCAAAAAGGGAAAAGAGGATCTGGAGAAAAGCCAGGTCTATTTCAGTGTTTTCATATAAATATATTTTTAGATCCATGGTGTTATCGAAAGATCTCCACACCCTGGTAAAAATTTCCTGTGTATTCCCAACAGTAAGCTTTCCTTTTAGAATAAGTTCTTCTGCTCTTTCAGTATTACTAATCATACAAAGCCTCCGGTTTATTATTAAAATGATGCGCTTAATGCTTCATACTGCATTGCTTTTGGTGCAGATATTTGGTTAATGTAGCTCTTCTCTTCTGCAGCTTTTATTTCCCTGACAGCAGGTGTGTATATCTTTTTTACAAAAACCGCTTTTTTTTCTGTCATAAAATAGACCTTTCTTCCTTCAATACCCCCAATATCTGAACTTATGACAGGAATATTTTCATCTAAAAGATACTTCATTACAAAACGGATATTGTTTACCGGAACTGATTCAGTATAACCGGAATATGCTGGAAGAACGCTGCCTCCTCCAAAAACTTTTGCCTGGAAAGCCCCCCTCCTTCCCCCCATATTAACCATTTCATCTATCAACAGTTCCATGGCAAAGATCCCGTACTTTCCCTCCTTTGACGTAAAAACGGTTTTGCACGAAGAATCCCCCGGCAGCATGAAATGATTCATGCCACATACACTATTGACAGGATCTATAAGAACAACAGAGATACATGATCCAAGGAGTGTGGTAATAAGTTCAGTCTGGCATGTGGCATAGAATTCTCCGGGGAAAATTGTGGTTACATTTATTTCTAAACTCGGGTCGTATCCTTTTTTCATTTGACAAACCTCGAAACTACACCAATCAATTGGTCCGGTTTAAATGGTTTTATCAGCCACCCGGAAGCTCCGACTTCTTTACCTTCAGTTTTTTTACTCTCTTCTGCTTCTGTTGTCATAACCAGAATAGGGGTGTACTTAAAGGGGGTCTTTTTTATCTCTTTTATCATGGTAATTCCATCCATGTTGGGCATGTTGATATCGGTGATTATCATTGAGATATCATCTTCTTTGCAGGTTTTAAGCACTTCAAGACCTTTTTGTCCATCCTCCGCCTGTAACACTTCATGCCCATTGTCTGTCAAAGTAAACTCGACTGACGCCCGTAATGTACTTGAATCATCTACTATCAGGATCTGTCCCACTTTTTTCTCCTTTGGTTGCTGAGATCGTTCCTCATCGCTTCGCTCTTCCGGTACGACTCATTGGCGACCAGCTATGGTTGCATAGCCGAGCAGGGACGAAGTCCCGACCAGGCCTTTAAAAAAGAGTTAGCTCACCGGCTTCACCAGCCTCTATCTTATTTATGATCTTAATACCCTCTATATCTTCTGCTGTCTGCTTATGTGTATATATTGTAATTTTGTTAATTATTTCTTCCATTTTGCGGTTTTTTACTTCCCATTTTTCCATA
>CBDVAD010000178.1:0-7405 GCA_965371875.1 uncultured bacterium | reverse complement strand
GAGGCAGAGTAAAAATCGGAAAATACACCGATGATGGAAAAGAAATTATAAAAGAACTTCATCAGAATCCCTATTTAAAAATTAAGGATTATGATTTAAGACAAAGAGGTATCGATCCCAGCCAGATCAGCAGATGGTTTAAAAAACATCATAATATAACTTTTCATGCCTATCACAGACAGCTTAAAATTAATTCAGCTTTTAACAGTATAAATAGTGGCAATTCTGTAACAGAATCAGCATTTGACAGTGGGTATGAGTCATTAAGTGGTTTTAACGATAGCTATCGTTCTGTTTTTGGAGAACCACCCTCAAATGCCGGGGAAAAGACAGTTTTAAATATTGTCAGGTTTACCAGTCCTGTGGGGCCTATGTTTGCCTGCGCCAGTAAAAAAGGAATTTGTCTTCTTGAATTCACCGATCGCAGAATGCTGGAAACAGAGTTTAAAGATCTGCGTAAACGCCTTAATGCAGTTATTCTTCCTGGAGAAAATCCACACCTTGAACATGTTCAACTGGAGATGAAGGAATATTTTGCAGGAAAACGTAAAACTTTTACTGTTCCATTAGATACCCCCGGAACAGAGTTCAGGCAATCGGTCTGGAGGGGACTTCAGGAAATCCCATATGGTGAAACACGTTCCTATAAACAACAGGCTGTTGCCCTTGGCAATCCCAAAGCAGTCAGGGCTGTTGCATCTGCGAACGGGCATAATCGAATTGCTGTTATTATCCCCTGTCACAGGGTTATAGGTTCCGATGGCAGCCTGACAGGATATGGTGGCGGATTACATCGAAAAAAGTGGCTTCTTGATCTGGAGGGATCCAATTTAAGTAGATGATTAATTCCTGTTTCAATATAGTGTTACATGGGGTCTTTGTATTTGGCAGTTGATAATAAAAAAACAGTCTGCTGGAGACTGTTTTTTTATTATGTATAGGAGATCGTATTAAAGTAATAGTCCTGTTTTATTTATATGCCTTAAGCAGATTTTCTCCAAATGGGGGATAGATAATCCCTTTTTCGGTAATAATACCTGTAATAAGTTCATTTGGAGTAACATCAAAAGCAGGGTTTCTGACTTTAATCCCTTCGGGACCAGTACGTCTGTTACCGAAATTGGTAACCTCTTCGTCATCTCTCTCTTCAATTTCTATCTCTTTTCCTGTAGGTGTGGATAAATCTATGGTTGATGAAGGGCATGCAACATAAAATGGAATATTAAAATACTTTGCCAGGATGGCAACGCCAAAAGTACCAATTTTATTTGCCATATCACCATTGGCAGTTACCCTGTCTGTTCCAACAATGACCATATCAATATTTCCTTCAGCCATCATAAAGGCGGCCATGTTATCAGTAATTAAAGTTACATCTATTCCCGCTTGTTGAAGTTCCCAACTGGTAAGTCTCGCTCCCTGCAGAAGGGGTCTTGTTTCATCAGCATATACGCTAAACTTAATTCCCTGTTCATGGGCAAGGTACATTGGAGCCGTAGCGGTTCCAAGTTCAGATGTTGCCAATGATCCTGCGTTGCAGTGGGTAAGAACTCCACATCCCTCCTTTATTAGGGAAAGACCATTTTCTCCAATTTTTTTATTTAATTCCCTGTCTTCATTATGTATATTAATTGCCTCTTTTAGGAGATGACTATATATCTCTTCAGAATTCAAGCTATTCAGTTCATTTGCAAGTGCAACCATTCGGCTTAGTGCCCAATTTAAATTTACAGCTGTTGGTCTTGATGAATTTAGATAATCTGACTGCTTTTTTATTTCAATAATAAAATCTTCTTTTGATAGGTGGATCTGATTTCTGATGCCCAGTAACAGCCCATAGGCGCCGGCAATCCCGATAGCTGGCGCGCCCCGAACTTTCAGTTTTTTTATTGAATCCCAGACCTGCTCTACAGATTTCTGTTCCTCGAAAATAGTTTCAACTGGTAGTTTTGTTTGATCCAGAAAGATTAATCGGTTATTTTCCCATAGAATTGATTTAACAAAGCCTTTATACTGCATGATTCTCACCTTGGTTTTCTATTTAATTTTGTTGTTGGTAGTATGCAATATTTTTTGAATTATGTCAATTTATATTGATTGTTGAGATATTATGTTGATTTGGTGTGGTCAGACTTGCTGCTAATGCTCCACTGTTTCAGCACAAATAACCCTGACATTGCTTTCATCAAGTTTTTTTGTCCATGCATCAGAAAGCTGTTTATCAGTTACCAGATAATCCAGATCACTTATTTCCCCAATTTTTTTAAAAGAAGTTCTATCGAATTTTGTTCCGTCTGCTACAAGTATTCTTTGTTCAGCCTGGGCAAGCATACTTGTTCGAATCTCTGCTTCCTGTTCATTTGCATCGGTAATACCATTATTTTGATGGATACCATCGCAGCAGATAAAAGCCTTATCGGCAAAATATTCCCGAATCAATTTTTTAGATGTGTGACCAACAAAAGTAAGGGTATTATGCCTCATGGTTCCACCTATGAAAATAACTTTAATATTTGATGCTTCTGAAAGATTCGAAGCAATTTTCATTGCATTTGTTATGACAATAAGATTTTTTTTATGCAGGATTGCTTTGGCAATATGCTGGCATGTAGTACTTCCATCAAGAAAAATTGTATCTCCACTTTGAATCAGATCGACACAAAGGTTTCCAATCAAGGTTTTTTCTTCAATATGGACCGCTTCCCGAACTTTATCCGGTAGGACCAGGTGCTTCCCTTCATCCAAAAAAGCGCCGCCGTAGGTACGCTGCAGGAGTCCTTCTTCTTCCATCTTTGTTAAATCACGGCGAATGGTTTCTTCTCCCACATCAAACAACGCTTTTAATTCAATAACTGTAGCGCTGCCGCTTTCATGAAGATATTCATAGATTTTTTTCCGTCTTTCGATTGCAAGCATACAAGTAACCCCCATTGAAAGCTTTTTTTAGATATCAATAATATGTCTCAATGCTATTTAATATGCATGATACTAAGTGTTTAGTCTAAATTATTAGAAAGTATTCTGCAAGAAATTTAATAATAGAGTTCTTTTGAAATTAACTGCACCCTATTCAATATCTCTTCCTCATCCTTAACATTTCTGTTTTCCATTAGTACTTCACCGGCACATATTACTGTATCCACACAGCTTTCTGCCTCATAGGGAAATTAAAATACATATCGTTACAGAATGTAGTTCCGGATTTAATCATTTCAAGAGCTGCAGCTCTGGTGCCCCAATAAACTGCCTCCTGAGTGAGTTTTGATTCTGCAGGCCAGATTTTTTCTTCCAGCCAGGGCTGGAGTTTCATGTCATCCGCATATCCCCAAAGCAGAGTCATGGCTGAATGGGTATGTCCGTTTTTTAATGAGGGAACAATAAACTTACCTGCTGCATCTAAAATTTTCTCTGCAGGAGTGTTAATACTCTGTTCTATTTTGGAAATTCTTCCGTTGTATATTAAAACATCTTTCTGTATGTTGTTCAGAACAGCATTTTTAATTAATAGACTCATTGCTTTTCTCCTACAACAGTGTACAGACGTAGCATGCTACGTCTCTGCGGAATAAATACATTTGTGTAAAACGCTATACCCTTTCTACCATCTCCCGAAAGTGTTCAGTATTTATTTTTATATCATTACTGTGCCTGTGCAGGCCTCCTCCAATGAGCACTACAAAATCTTTTCCATAAGCATCTATTATTTCAGGAAGTCTGTCTGTTGTCATTCCTCCACCAGGGGCTGGAAGGGTAGGTTTTATCCCTTTTAACGGTTTCCTGCAGCTCGATGCAATATCCAGACATTGATCTCTTGAAAAGGAAAATCTTCCGCCAAAATTTGGAAAAACTGTCATGTCAGCACCAGCAAGTCTCATAAGAAGACCATAGAGCACTTCATGGGATATTCCGTTACTTTCAGAGACTACATAGGTGCCGCTAAATGCAGGGTGTGCCATTATCGGAAGGTTGATTGAATCATCTTCTGCTATAGATTTCATTGTATCAATCCCAATAAGACCAGGTGAGATTAGCAAACCTCCTGCTCCGGTATCTTTTGCAATGTGTGCCCATTCTTTAATTTTTTCTGCAGGACCACTTATATTTGGGAGGTAGAGTGTTTTTGTTCCATATCTTTGGTTAGCTTTTTTTACAGCTTCTGTGCATTTAACAACTCTTTCTTTAAAAGGGCTGAAGGCCTGATTGCAGATACCATGATCATCTTTAATAAAATCAATACCTCCTGCTGCAAACTGGTATGCCTGATCTGCCAGCTCCTCTGCAGACATCCCAAGGGGTTTGAGGGCAGAACAGATTAGGGGTCTGTTAACTCCTAAAATATCGGTAATACCCTGTTTCCCAAACCTGGGGCCTTTTGAGATAGAAAGAAGAGATTCGGGAATATCTATATCCATTATTCGAATTCCGGGAAGTATACTAATATTTCCAAACAGGTTGTTAAGAAACTGGGTAAATTCAAAGCCTGTTATTTCTACTGCAAAACTTATTTTAGCAACAGATCTGTTTTTATCTATTCTTTCCAGAGATACTATTCTGCCGACTATCTGGTTTTTAATTTCACCATCAGGAATAAGATCCCCCGGGAACTCTACTGTCTGTTCGTAACAGATATGTTCAGCCAGTGCCTGGGCTTTCTCTTCGTCTACTGTAAGCAGATAATCTACAGTATACCTGTCTCCTGAAAGGTTTAGTTTCTGGCCTCCTGGTACCATCTAAAGTGCCTCCACTTTAGCGGCACTGTGAACAGCTTCGATTCTAACTGATTCGAGGTCATTTTCAGATATATCCAGTTTTTGACCTAGTAATTCTTCGATGTTATGAATAAGAGATATTGAATCCAAATTATATGTCTTCATTAAATACTGCCTGCTGCCTCCATGGGCAAAGGTATCATTTAAACCAAGACGACGAAGTCTTTTTCCTATTCCGTTTTCTGCCATCACTTCTGCTACTTCCGTCCCCAATCCTCCAATTACGGTGTGGTTTTCCATGGTTATTACACCATGTTTGGCTTTTGAAACCGCTTCAAGAATTTGTGGGTCTGTGAACGGCTTATGAGTAGAGATATGAAGATGCTGTATTGAAACACCTTTCTTTTTTAAAACAGCTGTTGCTCTCATTGCTTCTTCGGTTGTTATGCCGGCTGAGATCAGAGTTATATCATCACCTTCACTAAGGATCCTGGCTCTATTGGCTTTGAATGGGATATTAGCGTCGAAGAGTCTTGGTACCTCTCCTCTGAGCATTCTTACATAGACAGGGCCATCGGTATTGTAGACTTCATCCAGAATACTTTCTATTTCTGTTGCATCCCCGGTTTCAAATACAGTCATATTCGGTATACTTCTCATAATTGCCACATCTTCTATGGCCTGATGAGTTGCACCTCCGGGAGTGGTTATTCCCGGAAGAAATCCGAACATTTTAACGGGGAGGTTAGGGTAAGCTATTGAGCCTGATATCTGGTTTAATGCCTGCCTGTAGATAAAAACAGCAAAAGTATGAACCAGAGGTATATATCCCTCTTTTGCCATTCCTGCAGCAAAACTAAGCATATTCTGCTCTGCTACTCCCATAGAAAAGAATCTGTCGGGGTATGCTGCCTGAAATCCATTTGCTTCGGTGGAACTGGTGAGATCAGCGGATAGTACCACAACTTCCGGTTTATCTTTTGCCCATTTTACAAGGTTGTTATTATGAATTTTAGTTAAAACTTCCATTATACTGTCTCCTCGGTTGTGCCTTGCATTTTGTCAATATAGTACTGTCTGTATTCTTCCCTTTCTTCTTCTTTCAGGAACCGGACATAATGACGTTTTGGCCTTCGTTGTTCCAGTAAATCAATCCGATGACAGGGATTGCTTTCACATAGGACTACAAGTGGTTTTCCATCTGCTTGATAGATGGAAGCAGCTTCTATTTCAGCAGGATTATGAGCGTCTACAGTAATTACTCTTGCTCCAAAGGCTTCCAGTCTTCTATTCAGGGGATCAATGTTCATCACATCTTTAGTTTCCCCATCACACTGCTGTGCATTTACATCTACAAAGATTGCAAGGTTATCAAGTTTATAGTGTGCCAGAGACTGCATAGCTTCCCAGGTTTGTCCTTCCTGGAACTCACCATCAGACATAAATACCCATACTCTGCCTGGTTCTTTTTTTAGTTTTTTTGACAGAGCAATACCTGCAGACATACTTATGGTCTGGGCAAGATTTCCACCCATCATATCAAACCCGGGGGAGTGTTCAGCACCGATCATTTCCACTGTACTCCCATTTTGGTTAAACTGATTTAAACCTTCAGGTGCCATTCTTCCAACCTCGATTAGGGTTACATAAAGAACAAGAGCATAGTGGGCCGGGCTAAGATAGAATCTGTCATATTCAGGAGATGTCGGGCCATTATATGCGCCGCCCCTGAAGTAATTTTTATTTGTACTGGAGGGAACTCCCGGAAAGGGGGCAGGTATCATGGGAGCTGTGCTTTTACCCAGGTTCATTATTTTTTTATAGAGAGTTGCAAGAACTTCTCCGGATGAACATGCCTGGCTTAGATATCCCCCATTGTTTTCAATAGTATGTTCCATAACTCTTTTTCGAATATTGGCAGCAGTTTTTAAAATTTCTTCCTGCCAATTGTCAGATTTATTCATAATTACCTCCTTAATATTAGAAGTTTAAATGATAATCCAACTAAAGTCAACAAAAACAGGCATTTAAAATGTTGTAAAATGTTGTTTTGTGATATTTTAATCAAATTTGTTTAATTATTAAGAAGGAAAATGATACCCGGGAGAGGATGGTTTATTGCTCCCGGGTTTGTGGTGTGTAATTTCTATTTATTTTGATTCACCTTGAAGGTAGTTATAGAAGGCCTGGTTTACTCAGTATCCTATACTATTAATATCCGGTTTTTTAAGATGGTAATTCTTTTAAAAATCCCCGAATCAGGGCAGAGAAATCAGAGTATACATGTTTACCTATTTCGAATACTTCTTCTGCTGTAATCGGTTGGTCCAGAACACCTGCAGCCATATTGCTGATACAGGATATCCCTACAACTTTTATACCGCAGTGGTGAGCTGTAATTGCTTCCGGAACAGTAGACATTCCAACAGCATCGCCATGCATAATCCTGATCATATCTATTTCAGCGGGTGTTTCAAAAGAAGGTCCTGTCATCCATGCATAGATTCCTTGTTTCAGTGGGATATTCAGGCTGGATGCGATGTTATTCAGATGATTTATTAAGTCGGGATTATACAGCTTGCCCATATCCGGGAAACGGGGGCCAAGGGACTCATCATTGGGGCCAATCAGAGGATTTCTGCCTGTCATATTAAGATGATCAGTAATTACCATAAGATCACCGGGATTGAAAGTCT